>NZ_LOSX01000043.1:0-1194 GCF_001521985.1 Burkholderia sp. RF4-BP95
CCTGTCGTTGGTTGCGTGTTCAGCCGTGGCTTTGTCCGCGTGTGGAACCACGCAGCAGGCATCGCCGACGCTGGTGATTCCCCCGTGCCGGCAAGCGCCGATCCCGCCTCTGCTGTTGTCGGTCCCGACGCCGATGCCGCCGCTGACTCCGGGGTATCACAAGCCGACGTCCTCGCCTGGTTCGTCGACTATGCCGCCCGCACGCGAAGCACTGAATTGAAACTGAAGGCGGTAAAGGCCGCGCTTCCCAAGCAAGAGGACAAGCAATAGATGGACGACTTCGACCACGCGAGCAATATCGAAGAACAGTATCGCGCGCTCGCCATCGCGGCAGCGACGCAGCCCGCACGCAGCACCGCTGAATCCGAGTCGGTTTGTCAGAACGATGCATGCGGCGAACCGATTCCCGATGAGCGTCGCCACGCGGTACTGGGGTGCCGCTTCTGCATCGAATGCCAGCAACGCCGCGAGCGCGTTATCAAACGGAGGTACTCGTGCAAGTGACATTCGATCCGGCTGCGATTTTTATGGGCGTCATCACGCTTCTGCTCGGGGCGGTCAATCTCTTCGGCGGCGTCGTGATTCGCAGCGTCCTGAAGAAGTTGGAAGACAACGAAGCCCGGGACGCTGGTATCCAGCGCGAGCACGCTGCGTTTCGCGAGATGGTGGCGCGCGAATACGTCCGTCGCTCCGAGAACCAGGCAATGCGCGATGAATTCCGAGACGGTCTGCGCAGCATTGACCAGAAGCTGACCGACATCAACAACAAGCTGGACAAAAAACAGGACAAGCAATGAGCGACATCAAGGCGGAAGACAGCCCCGAAATGAAGCTGCTGAGGAAGATCGACGCAGGGGTCAGCGAGCTGAAGGAACGGGTCGCCAATGGCGAGAAGCGTGCGATCAAGTATGGCGCTGCGGCTGGCGCCGGAGCCGGAGCAATGGCGGGTGGCATAGTCGCGATGGGTATCTCGTTCGCTCGCGCGAAGCTGGGCCTGTAACGCCGATGGCCTATCCGAAAGAAGTCCGCGACAAGGTTCGTCGTGCATTCGTGTTCGACCGACTGTCGCTCGAAGTCGCCGCCATGAAGAGCGGCGTCAATTACTCCACCGCACGCCGATGGAAGGATGATGCGCGCGCTGCCGGCGACGATTGGGATAAAGCCCAGGCTGCACAGTTGATGGCCGGTGGCGGG
>NZ_LOSX01000044.1:0-2117 GCF_001521985.1 Burkholderia sp. RF4-BP95
ACCGGCGAATGGTTCGCGCATCAGCACTTCGGCTTCGAGCCGGACCTGATCACGATGGCCAAGGGCCTGACGTCGGGCTACGTGCCGATGGGCGCGGTGGGCATCCACGAACGCATCGCGCGGCCGATCATCGACAACGGCGAATTCAATCACGGCCTCACGTACTCGGGTCACCCGGTCGCGGCGGCGGTTGCGGTCGCGAACCTGAAGCTGCTGCGCGACGAGGGGATCGTCGAGCGCGTGAAGCACGACACCGGCCCGTACTTCCAGGCACTGATGCGCGAAACCTTCGCGCGTCACCCGATCGTCGGCGAGGTGCACGGCCACGGGATGGTCGCGAGCCTGCAGCTCGCCGAGTCGCCGGCCGAACGCCGCCGCTTCGCGAACGGCGGCGACGTCGGCACGATCTGCCGCGACTTCTGCTTCAACGGCAACCTGATCATGCGAGCGACCGGCGACCGGATGCTGCTGTCGCCGCCGCTCGTGATCTCGCGTCAGGAAATCGATGAACTCGTATCGAAGGCGAAGAAGGCCGTCGATGCGACCGCCCAGCAACTGGGCCTTTCGTAACGACTTTGCCTACAGGCGTGCGGCGGGCGCCGCACGCCGCCATAACCCAGGGGAATTCCACCATGCGTGCCTGCTTTCTTCGCCAAGCCTGTTCCGTCGCGGCCCTTGCCGCCGCGGCCGCGTTCACGTCGGTCGCCAGCCCGTCGGCGCGTGCCGACGAGCTGAACGTCTACAACTGGTCCGACTACATCGCACCCGACACGATCCCGAATTTCCAGAAGCAGACGGGCATCCACGTCAAGTACGACAACTACGACAGCGACGACACGCTGCAGGCGAAGCTGCTGGCGGGCAGTTCGGGCTACGACATCGTCGTGCCGACCTCGAACTACATGGCCAAGCAGATCCAGGCCGGCGTGTACCAGAAGCTCGACAAGTCGAAGATCCCGAACCTCGCCAACCTCGACCCGCTGCTGATGAAGATGATCTCGGATGCGGACCCGGGC
Organism: Burkholderia sp. RF4-BP95; assembly: GCF_001521985.1. Lineage (NCBI taxonomy): Bacteria > Pseudomonadati > Pseudomonadota > Betaproteobacteria > Burkholderiales > Burkholderiaceae > Burkholderia > Burkholderia sp. RF4-BP95. Next base: position 1,017 of record NZ_LOSX01000044.1, read on the forward strand.
AACCAGTACGGCGTCCCCTGGGCCTACGGCACGGACGGCATCGGCTACAACGCGCAGGCGGTGAAGAAGGTGCTCGGCGACAAGGCGCCCGTCGACAGCTGGGCGCTGGTGTTCGACCCGGCCAACATGGAAAAGCTGAAAAGCTGCGGCGTGTCGTTCCTCGACCAGGCCGTCGACGTGTTCGCCGCCACGCTGCAATACATGGGCAAGGATCCGAACAGCAAGAACCCTGGCGACTACCAGGCTGCCTTCGAAGTCCTGAAGAAAGTCCGCCCGTACATCACCCAGTTCAACTCGTCCGGCTACATCAACGATCTCGCGAACAACGACGTATGCGTCGCGCTCGGCTGGTCGGGCGACGTCGGCATCGCGCACCGCCGCTCGTCGGAGGCGAAGCGCTCGTACGACATCAAGTTCGCGAATCCGAAGGAAGGCGGCCTGCTGTGGTTCGACGTGATGGTGATCCCGAAGGATGCGCCGCACCCCGAGGCCGCGCTCAAGTGGATCAACTACGTGTCCGACGCGAAGGTCAACGCCGCGATCACCAACACGGTGTTCTACCCGACCGCGAACAAGGCCGCGCACCAGTTCGTGACGCCGGCCGTCGCGCAGGATCCGACCGTCTATCCGCCCGAAGACGTGCTGAAGAAGATGGTGCTGATGAAGCCGATGCCGGCCGACATCCTGCGCCTCGAGAACCGTCTGTGGGCGCAACTGAAAACCGGCCACTGATCGCCATGCATCACGGCGGCGCAGGCATCGCTCCACGCCTCGCCGCCTGAGATACGCGGACCGCCGTCCGCCCGCGCGCGCCGCGCGCACTGTTCCATCCGGCATGAGCCGTTGTCCGCGAGTCGCGTTGCGCGCCTCGCGCGGGGACGCTCACGCCCGCAATCCGTGAAGAACGAATGGTGACTCCCATGCAATCGATACCCTCTTCCGCTGCTGCACGACAGACTCAACCGGCCGCCACGGCCCGTACCAGGAACGACGCCTTCGTGCGCATCGAAAACGTCGTGAAGAAGTTCGGCGACAGCACGGCCGTCGACAACGTCAACCTGACGATCGCGAAGAACGAATTGTTCGCACTGCTCGGCAGTT
>NZ_LOSX01000045.1:0-1353 GCF_001521985.1 Burkholderia sp. RF4-BP95
GTAATGGGATGGTCACCCCCACCTCTCAGCGAGTAGGCTGCTGAGAACTTTCCCCGGGAGGTCGTTGCCATGGACAGCGTCACAATGATTGGAATTGATTTGGGCAAGCATTCTTTCCACCTGCATGGACAGGATCGTGCTGGCAAAGCCGTGCTTCGCAAGAAAGTCTCACGCAAACAGCTACTCGAGTTTTTTGCGACGTTCCACTCTTGTACTGTCGTGATGGAGGCCTGCGCAGGTGCGCATTGGATGGCGCGCAAGCTCAGCGAGTTGGGACACACCGTCAAGCTGATCTCTCCGCAATTCGTGCGCCCGTTCGTCAAGAGCAACAAGAACGACTTCGTTGATGCCGAGGCTATATGCGAAGCAGCGTCTCGACCATCGATGCGATTCGTGACGCCAAAGACGGAATCGCAGCAAACACTTTCCGCGCTCCATCGAGTTCGCCAGGCTCTGGTGCGCGATCGGGTATGCACGACCAACCAGATGCATGGATTCCTGCTTGAGTTCGGAATCAGCCTCCCCGTCGGCCACGCCGTCGTAAGGCGCCTGCCTGCAGTACTGGCCGAGTATCGGCTGCCGCCGCGTCTCGTCGCGATCCTTGATCGATTGCATGAGCACTTCAAATATCTTTGTGAGCAGATTCGCGATATCGAGAAAGAACTCGAGCGACAACTCGCCGATGACTCCCTTGGTGGGCGTCTGATGACGATTCCCGGCATTGGAACGATCACTGCCAGTCTACTTGCCTCGGAGCTCGGTGATGGTAAGCAATACCGATGCAGCCGTGATTTCGCCGCTGCGGTCGGGCTGGTGCCAAGGCAATACAGTACTGGTGGGAAGTCAAACCTGCTCGGAATTTCCAAGAGAGGTGACAAGAATATTCGTCACTTGCTGGTCCAGTGTGCTCGAGCATTTATGCTCCGACTGGACAAGCAGTCGGGCCGTATGGCCGACTGGGTCCGCTCGCTGCTTGCGCGACGACATTCCAGCGTGGTCGCTTGTGCCCTAGCGAGCAAGCTTGCCCGAATCGCATGGGCGATCGTGAGCCACAACACTGTATTCGAGCAACGAGCGACCGTCACGGCTGCATGACGAGATCTCATCATTCTGTTACCGAGTCAACTCATCTGGTTTTGCGACTGCTGATTATTGATGACGTGAACGGCAAACCGGCCTGGCGGACACCCTGAAAGGTTAACGAGCTTCCCGAAGCTGCAGCTGTTATCAGGACCGCCCGGCGCGATTCTCATCGTGGCGCGAGGAGCATTCCTCACAACGACGCCGGATAGATTGGTGCAAAGCCACCACACATCAACGTCAGCGTTGCAAAAACGGGGGTGACCATAGATT
>NZ_LOSX01000046.1:0-26141 GCF_001521985.1 Burkholderia sp. RF4-BP95
CGACTATGCCGCCCTCATGCCATGGAGCATGCCTGCCACTCCCAACCTCTGATGGGCGTCGTTAAAAGACCGCATACAAATCTCCTGCAGCGCAGCTTCGCCGCCTCGATCGTACAGTTCCTTAAATCGGTAGAAGCTGTCGCGCGAGTAACCCATCACGCGACAGGCCTGGCTGACGTTGCCGAGTTGCCGGGCCAACTCGAGTATGCCGACCTTGGCACGAATTACCTTCTGCTCCTGAGTCATGGCGGACTCCTTGCTGTTCGCGGCGCGCATTGCCGCTACGGGCTACGCCCTTCGCGCCAATGCGCGCCAGCATGAAAAACCAACCACTGTCAGATTTAGTCTAGTCCACCGCAGCTTACGCTTGCGTCACTGCCCCTTGCAGACCGGCGGCCAGGTTTGCGCGCAGGCTGTTGGACCTGTCTGCGTTCGGCGAGATCCACGATCACTTTCTCGACATCGGCTTGCGTGAACTCACGCTGCTTCTTTTTGTTCGGCTGAGTGGTGTTGCGATTCGTCTTGGTCGAGTCGCCTCGATGCGTTCGAGACGGTGCCTTACCGATTCGGCTGTTATCGCGCTGCGCCTGAAGCGCTTGCGCGATCTGCAGCACGTGACTCAGACGCTTGTGTTCGACGATGGCGCCTTGATCGATTTCGGCCAGCCGGTCGTACTGCCTGCACGGCAACACGCGACCCTCTGTTCGGAGTTCGATCCGCCCATCCGGGTACTCCCACACCTCGATCTGCCGGTCGATCAACTTTCGATTCTCCGGCGTGTCCTCCAGCAAGTACATTACCCGGTCGTACTGCACCGTGAGCGACCTCGTCACTTTTCGCGGCTCGCGCCACGTCAGCACCAAGTCAAGATTCTCATCGGCGCGCAACGGTCGGTGCGCATTGAAATCGCTCTTCGGCGGCTTCGCAAAACGTGCGTTGTAAGCGGCCATGAAGGAGGGCGCATACGCATTGGCGTCAGCCACCGTGTTGATCCCGCGCAATCGCATCTCCTTGACCAAGCGATCCTGCAACGTCAGATGTGCTCGCTCGACTCGCCCCTTGGCCGGACTGCTGTTCGCGCAAAACGTGTCGATGTTCAGCTCGTACATCGCGCGGCCGAAGTGCGTCACCCGATTACCAGTCTTACCTGGCGTTACGTTGCGGAACACGCTGTACTTGTCGCTATAGAACGCCCCCGGCTTGCCGTGGCAGTCGATGTACGCGCGCGTCGCCTCGAAGTAGCTGAAGGTCGATTCGGTCTGCGTGAAGTGCAGCATCATCAACCGGCTCGTCGCGTCGTCGACGTACACCAGCAGCGTGCAGGCCGGCGCCCGATCCTCGAACCATCGATGGTCACTGCCATCGATCTGGATCAGTTCCCCCAGGCACGCGCGTCGCGCCCGCGGTTGATAAACCTTCGGTGGCCGCTACCGGCGCGGCACCCACAGGCCAGCGTCGGACATCAGCTTCCGGACCGTCTCCTTGGCCAGCCGAATGCCGTGACATTCCCAGAGCTTCTCGCAGGCCAGCGTCGGGCCAAAATCGGCGTAGCGATCACGGATGATCGACTGCACCCGGTCAGCCGTCGTGCTGTCCAATCGATTGTTGCTGGGCTTCGCGCGTCGTTGAGACACGAGACCTTGCGGCCCGTGCTCACGCAATCGGCCGACCAGTCGCCGAATCTGCCGCGTTGTCAGCCCGAGTCGCTCGGCCGCGCGCCACGGCTGAAGCTTGCCGTCCGCGACGTCCTGAATGACCTTGAATCTGTCCAGCTCGCGCATCGTCATCGTGATCCGTTCCGTTCCAGCCATCAAAGCCTCCGGCGCTGGATTCCCAGCGGCCGATCAGCTTACGATGGGTCGAAAAGCGGACATTTGAACTTGGCTAGAAGCGGACATTACAACTTAGCCATTACATGCCGATCTCGGCATAATCGAAATTATGTCCGGTCCACGATTATGTTGAGTGATCGTGGCGAGCCCCCGCTGTCAGGGCGACTCGCCCCTTTCAACTACACATAATCAAAGCGCTTGCAGAAACTTCAGCAGCGCGTCCGTCGGCTGGTAACGAGTGCCTCGGATATTGAGCGGCGTGATTGCGGCCAGGGCACGCTCCTTCATGGCCAGATCAGCTTCAATGTAGCCGTGGGTCGTCACCGGACTCTCGTGCCCGAGCCAAAGCGCAATGACCGTGAGGTCAACCCCGGACTGCAACAAGTGCATCGCTGTCGTATGGCGCAGCGTATGTGGTGAGATCGTCCGTCCGCGCAGCGAAGCACATTGGGCCGTTGCAGTGCTCACAGCCCGTGCGATTCGTTCGGCTACGTTCGATCGGGTCATCGGCTTTCCCCAGCGGTTAGGCAGCAGAGGTTGAGTCTCTTGCAAGCCGGCGAATTCGATCCAGCGGCGAATCTCGACGGCAGTTTCCTTCCACAGTGGTACGGTTCGCTGCTTCCGCCCCTTGCCGTGCAGGCGTACCGATGGTGTGATGTCGAGTTCCAGGTCGTCAACGTGTATGCCGATCAGCTCAGAAACACGAGCGCCGGTGTTGTAGAGCATCTTGAGAAGCACCCGATCCCGGCGGCCGTACCATGTCGTTGAGTCGGGTGCATCGACGAGCGCCTGAGCTTCGTTTCTGGACAGGAACCCGAGCAATGGCTTGTCGAAGCGTTTCATCGGAATCGCGAGAATCTGCTGGGCGAGTAACAGCGCCGGAGGGCATTGGTGGGTGGCGACGTATCGCGCGAAGGCCCGTATTGCCGCGAGCCTCGCATTTCGGGTCCGTACGGTGTTGTGCCGTGCAACTTCGACATGCGCGAGGAAGCCGAGAATCAGCTCCGCATCGAAGTCGCCCAGCGTCAGTTTGGCCGGTGGCTTTCCGAGTTTGCGCTCGGCATAGGCCAGCACCAGCCGGAAGGCATCCCGGTAAGCAGCTACCGTTCTCGGACTGGCGGCCTGCTGTTGAAGCATGCGTTCGGCAAAGAAGCGCTGAAGCAATGCCGCGAACTCAGTTGGTTCGGCGAGCAGCGGGTTCATGTCGATGCTCCTTCGGTATAGCGGTGGAAACGCTCGCCAGCGACGGCCATCAGTTCCGGGATGCCTGTGAAGTACCAGTACGTATCGACTACCTTCGCGTGGCCCACATAAATCGATAAGGCCGATAGACACCGCGCGATGTCCTCTTCCTGTTGATGGAAGCGCAACGCGCTGCGTACGATAAAGGTATGGCGCAGATCGTGTAGCCGGTGATGCATGTAATCTCCACGAGGCTGCCAGCCAAGCTGTCTGCAAAGCGAATGCAGCACATACAGCACCCTCCGCCGATCAACAGGTCGACCGTCGTCGCGCACGAAGAAGTGATCGGAGCCGGGACGCAAGACGAGGCGGTCACGTAATTCCGCGTATGCCTGCAAATGTGGCGGGACGGTCGCATGCAAGGGAACGAAACGACGCTGATGACACTTGGCGTCGCGGATATCAAGTACTCCAACCTCGAGATCCACATCGGCTCGGGTCAGTGCCAGCGCTTCGGAGATACGCAGTCCGGTTGCCGCCAGTAACCCGAACAGCGTGCGGTAAGTGGCCGGACGTAAGCTTCCGGGCGGCCCAAGGCGGTCAGTCTCTACCAGGAGGGTTCGCAGTTCTACGTCGGTATAGATATGTGGCACAAGCCTCGGTGTCCGGGGCCGAAGAGATTCCGCGGGGGTATGATCGTTTCCGCGTCCGTGCGCAAGCAGAATCTGGCAAAGCTGCGCAGCACCTCTATGCGCCGTGCCCAACTGATCCGGTTTGGACGCTTCGACGCCCGCGCCCATTCAGCTGCGAGTTCCAGAGTGAACGTCTCCGCGCCGCATTGATCGGCGAAGCGGGCAAACGATTCAAGCTGTCGGCCATCGATTATTAGCTCGAAGCCAAAGCTGCGGCGATAGGCAAGATATGCGGCCACGCGAGCCGTCCAGGTTACAGTGGCGCTCATGATGTGCTCCCCGGCCACGGCAGTGCGACGCTGCGCAAGCCTTCCAAATCGACACGCGCATACACCCTGGCTGTGTTCAAGCTCCGATGTCGCAGCAGGTCCGAGATCTCTTTGAGCGACACGCCGGCCTTCTGCAGCCGCGTCGCTGTCGAACGCCGAAGCACATGCGTACTGCAGAACTGATCCGCCAGGCCGCAGCGTGCTGCAAACGCACGATTCATTGCATTGCGGATGGCCGCTACGCTGAGGGGGACACCAAAGGGCGCACGGTGGCGCACGAATATGGCGCGACTATCGGTTCGGGGACGACCTTCCCGAAGATAACGAGTGAGGGCTTCGCCGGTCTGTACCGGCAGGGGCAGATGTTGCGTGCGCTGGCTCTTGGTGCGATGAAGCGTCACAATCCCGTTTCGCCAATCTACGCAGTCCAGCGTCAAGTGAGCGGCTTCATCTCCCCGCAGGCCGAGGTCGAGTATGCAGCGGGCGATGGCGTAGTCTCGTAGACCAACTGGATAGCTTACGTCGAACGCTTGCAGGAAGTGTCCGAGCTGAACGTCCGAGAGCACCTTCGGAGGACTCCGACGCGGCCAGTTTGCAATAGCTGGTAGTGTCGCTGCGAGTATCCGGGTATCGTCACCTGCATCGCACGAAAGCGTAAATAGCTGCGCAGGCTCGTGCAAATGACACCGCGCGAACTGGGTTTCCAGTGGGCTGCAAGGTCGTGCAGGAATGAGTCGATATCTCCAGTAGTCAGCCGTTCAATACTGGGAACGTTGCCCTCGAAGCGACTGGTAAAGAATGCCTCCAGGTGTCGCACACGGTAGGTGCACGTCGACGATGTCAAGCCACAGGTGTTCTGCAAATGATCGTGGAAACGCTGGAGCTCGACGGCCATCGGGCTCATCGTTTTAGTGGTCGTCGCGCCCGCATTGGGCAACAGCGCAAGCAGATGATGGAGCGCCGCCCGCGTCTCCGATACGACAGACCGGCACGGTGCCGGACAGCTGCAGGTGGGGAAGTGAAGTCGAATGAAGCGTTCGATAAGCGCGTGGTCAATGCTCGTGACAGCCAACCGCTCAGACATCATCCAGTAGCTGAAATGTGCGAGGCAGCGAAGATAGGCCCCGATAGTACCCCTTGCATAGCGTCGGTTCTGCAGGGCCTCAATGTATGAAGTGATGAAGTTGCTCAGTGGGCCGTTCAACAGCCAATCTCGGCGAGCAAGGTGCGCCAAGCATGCGTCGGTGGACATGGTGATCTCCCGCGTCAGGTTTGCGGAATACCATGAAACCACCGATTATTATGCTCAGTTCTGGCCGACCATGATCGGGTTGTTGGTGCGTTGGCGATGCCGCGAGACAACACTCCCTCGCTCAGGCCTCGGCATAATCGTGGACCGGACATAACGCCTTCCGAGAGCCAACACGCGTTTCAGTGCCAGCAGACCACCGGTCTCGCACCGCCTCAAAAAAATGGTTGAATCCGATAAAGATTTTCCGACACTCTGCTTCAATCGATTCCGAACAACGGGCCGATATAAATCGGCGGGCGGTTACATATTCCGACTCTGACGGAGCGCCGCTTTTTCGCTGGAACGCCTGACGCGCTACAGTGGGCACGAACGCACAGATGCCGCCCAGCATCATCTTGACCGACATTTCGCCAACCACTAGGGGACGTCGGCTATCAGACGATGTGCACACCCTGGATAGCCGAACCATGATGCCCCACGCCGGCGCCGCGAGGTCCAGCGGCACGCCCGTCACGCAACCACGACCGCGGGTCTCTAGTGGTGCACCTTTGACTCTCACATCGACGTCATCTGGCCCTGCTTGATCCCGCCCTCAACCACGGCGAGGCTCCGACACAAAGGCTCCGCCGTTGCACCTCATCGTCTTCATATAGCTTTCGGTCAGCCTCGGTCAAATTGGCGGTACGAATTTCCCCGCAAATTGAGATAGCCTCGTATTTCACATCCATTCATTTCGGCTCATTCAAAATTTCCTTCGCTCGATTGTAATACACTAAACGCTTGCGCTCGACTGAGTTCGAGTATGATCGACCATCTCGCTCTACCCGATAACGCTCGCCGCGACTCGCGACGCTTTCTCGCTGCCGGTTCACAGGCGTCGTTTCCAATGTACCGAGTGTGGAGAGTGAATGCGCATGCTTATGGAGATTAGCGGGTAATACGACGCCCAATTTCTTGTCCTTCTGTAGAATATGGCGTGCACCGGACTTATCATAGAAGTACACAAGATTTTTGCCATCCATTTTCATGCGCTCAACCAAGCCAGCGGAGACCTCCGGTTGCTTGGCACTTGCTAGCGCAGTGCTTAATGCAAAAATCGCGCAATCGCCCGGAGATTTCTGTATGGCCAACTCTACAAAGCCGATGCGGGGTGGCGCATCATTTTTATTGCGGCCGGCGACCCGCATGGCATCAAGCAAGCTCTTGAGACCATGGTTCGAACCTGTGCTCTCTTCGCCCTGCAGAAAGGCTGACTCATAGACGACGAGAAAGCGCGAGCCATCCTCTTCGACCCGCAGGTCAATAGCTGCAAAATGTGACTCATTGCTTTCTGATCCCCGCGCCATCTTAACCACCGCCTGGCCTTGCCACGGTCCTTTCTTTTCCATGACAAACGATGCCAATTCATCAGTATTGCGCATGACATGCAATTCCATACCAGGCCGACGCTTTCGCTCCGCATCGACCATCGCCGACATCAATGCATCGTCCGCAATGTTGGTCACGCCACCCGGTTGACGGTTGAATTTCAGATCCTCATTCGCGTGATCGATCGCCAAATCGACGAGGCTGCGCGAAAGAAATTTCTTGATTATTCCCATACCGGGAGTTTGATGCGACGACCCCGCCACCTCCGACGCCCTTCCAATTTCGACGATTTGATTTTTCAAACTCGCCGCGGCGTTGAACTTTGTAGATGTACGCGTGGACGCCACCTTGATCGGCCAACCCTGACACCTCGCGTTACCGATCGATCGGATTTTCTCTCCAAGCTTATCAAGTGTTTTCTGAGAAATGCATTTTTGATTCAGCTTAATTGAGACCGCTTGACTCAAAGAATGCTTTGACGAAATTCGATTAAACAACCCCATACCCAACAACCTCACAATGCCTCACCAATGTCAATGATCGGCCACGCAAAACATAGATCAAACCATCCCCAAGCGCAGCCACTCAATGACTCAGCTTACCAATTTCAATCGGCAAGTCGACCGCACCAAGATGGGAAAGTACCGCCTCCGCATCCTTCGCAGCCTCTATCTATTTGATCGCAATATCGAGCACCGATCTCCTGATAAAAGCTCTTGCTCCAAGAAATTTCCAATTTTCCCAAACCACCAACGAGCAACGGGGCACGGCGACACATGGAGCAAGTTGGTGCCACCATTGAACGCACCGCCCTCAATTTACAGAATCTGATTCAACAGAAATATGAAATCATGCCGCAACATCGGTTAACTTTCACAACTCTGATGCAAATCACTTTGCGTCGCAATCAGCATTTTCATAAATCCCACACAGAATTTACTGATTTCGTGATGCCATCATCCGGCCCGTCGGTCACGCCGCCCCTCCCGGATCAAATGTTCAAAACAAACTTGGCAAATTCATCGAAGTTGAGTCGACACAGTCAATCATGCACCACTCATAAGAATGAATTGAATAAATTATTCTTCATATTGGCATCACGGATGATTTACATCGCAAACATTATCCTAGGACTCAGCCGAAGTGCCCGAGAAAGCTCGGCGCCGCCGGCCAATTTACGTGAATTTCAACTGAGGTTAACGGAAATGAAATATCTGCTTATCGCAGTGACTGCTGTATGCGCAATGCTGACCGAGCCTGTCTTTGCCCAATCAACACCGAAACCCACGCTGTCCGCGCCGGCGCAAACCGCGCGGGATAACTCGTATGCGGATACGGTGGGCCAGTGGGTTCCGCCATATGGCGAGCCTGTTGCCCAGAAAACGCGCGCACAGGTTTACCGGGAACTGGTACAGGCAGAAAACGACGGCCAGCTCGCATACTTGAATTCCACAATCTACGCACACTGATGGACTCTGTGCGCCATCGTCACCGACCGCTTCCCTCAACAAGATGGCGCACTACTTTTTCTCGGACCGGCACCCAATGCCAAGCCGATTATTGCGGCCACAACGCACAAGACGTTCCACTCTCTGTTAAGCCGCCAGGAACGTAAGCCGGTAGCCGTACCGGCTGATCGTCTCGATGCGCGCATTCGGCATGTGCACTGCAAGCTTGCGCCGTAGGCGAGAAACCAAAATGGTTACAGTCGACCGATCGACATCGTCCTTATCCTGCCAGCAGTAACGAATCAAGCGCTCACGCGATACTGGTAAATCGACCTCACGCATCAGACATTCCAACATCAACGTTTCCCGTTGTGTCACGACAAGTCTCAATCCCGTTGGCATCGACTTTGGTTCGTGCGTCCTCTTGTCGTTCGGCTTTCCGTCGGAACTCCAACACACCAGATTCCCGAGCGCCGTCCGATGGTAGGCTCGCAAACACTCATTGATCTCAAGAAACGAGTAAGGATGATCGAAGCACGCATCGGCTCCCATGCGCAGCGCACTCACACGATCCTGTGTCGTCGCAGCGCCTAGAACAGTAATGAGCACGGCCCCGCCACGACTCGATGAGAGCCGACGCAACATATCGAATAGCCCCGCATAGTCCGCCCGCTCAGCACACATGACGATGATTGCGTCAAACGCTTCTTGCTCCGCGACAAACACACCATCGCGCCAATCAGTGACATGCTGCACACTATGCCTGCACTCACGCAGCGCCTTGTGGAGCCATACTGCCCCTGGATGCTGCCCGGCCATAAACAGAATACGCAAACCTCACTCCGAATCCCGATGCGGCGTCGCAGACGCTCACGCCAACGTTCGCGACCAACAATCAATCGACACACGTGTACCCGGATCCGCGTCACCGATATGCAGCGCGAAATCATGAACGTTTACGACCGCTGCTACGATGCTCAAACCCAACCCACCTCCGGTCAAGTGACGCGTCCGCTCACTACGATAGCCAGGCGCCAGTACCGCCTCACGCTCCTTCGGAGCAATTCCTATGCCGTTATCGACCACGTCAACCTGCGGGCCGAACGCGGTCTGCCGCAATTCGAGGCAGACCGCGCCTCCTGCGTGTGTGTACTTGAATGCATTGTCGAGCAAATTACTAATCGCCTCAAAAAGCAAAGCACGGTCTCCGTGAATCCGCGCAGACCGTTCGACCAGCACATCGAAGCGGATCAAACAACTCTCCGCCAACGGCTCAAACAATTGCCCCAGCTCCGCCACGAGCGCCCCAAGATCCAGCACATCAAAGCCACCACGTCGCTGAAACGCACCGATTTCGGCGATACGCAGCATCGCACGAAATCGCCCCAGCAGATCGCCCGTCTCGCGGCGCGCCCGATCGACCAGTTCTCGCAGTACGGCATCGTCATACAAGACCGCACGATCAACAGCACGCGTCAGCAACGATTGCACGTGAAACAGGGGTGTACGCAGATCGTGCGCAATGCCATCGCACACGCCCTTTACCTCGCGCATCAACCGCTCGACTTCCGTCAGCATGTGATTGACGAGATGCGCCAACATGTCGAGTTCGTCTCGACCGCCAATCGGCAAACGTTGCCCCAGATCACCCTGCGCAATGCGGGACGTCACCTGGCGGATAACCTTCAGGCGCTGCATTTGACGGAGGCTAAGCACCAGCCCGCCCGCGATCCCCGCGATGAGACTGAGAAAGCCCCCTGCCAACAATGTGTCGATGATCATTTCACGAATGCGCAATATGTGCGTCAGATCGCGGGCTAAGACGAGCCTGTCGCCATTCGGGCGCCGAACGGCAATTGCGCGCACGACCGGCGCCATCTCGCCAGCCGTAAGCGTCAGCGAACGATCCAGCGTGAGACCCGATCGATCGAGTTTCAGGTGATCCGGAAATGCTAGAATGTCGCCCGCAATATGCTGGCCGTCTGGCGCAAATAACCCGTAGTAGTTCGCATGCATACGCTCCCGCTCGAGCCGATTACGAATGACAGCGGCAAGTGTGCTGTCGGGCAATGAATCGAAATAGACTACCTCCCAATGCATCACGACATCGGTTTCGTTTTCCATGACGTGTGTGATCATGCTGGCCACGAAGCCAAGCAGCACCATGACGGACATTGCAAAAACGACCGCATAAACCGCGACGAAGCGAAACGCCGACGAACACCAGCGCTGCGCCAATGGGTGAGTGCGCCATATCGAAAATTCTCTCATTCGCCCTCCGCTCACTCGAGCAAATACCCCGCCCCACGAACCGTCTTAATCATCGGTTTTTTCCCGGGTGAATCGACCTTCTTGCGCAAACGCCCCATGTGCACATCGATTAAATTCGTTCCGGGATCGAAATGGTATCCCCATACCGCCTCGAACAACATGGTGCGAGTAATCGTCTGTCCGGCGTGCCGCATCAGGTATTCGAGAATCCGATATTCAGTCGGCAAGAGTGGGATTTCCTCGCCGTCTCGGCTTAACTTACGGGAAATTAGATCAAGCGTGAGTGGTCCGACCATCAATGTCGTCTGCACCTGGCGGGGTACCGCACTGCTACGTCGCACCAGCGCCTCGAAACGCAAAGCCATCTCTTCGAGATCGAACGGCTTTGTAAGATAGTCGTCGCCGCCCGCGCGCAAGCCGCGGATACGCTCGTCGACATCGCTCAACGCACTGAGCATCAGCACTGGTGTGCGAATTCCGATACCACGCATCGTCGTCAGGATGGATAAGCCGTCAACACCCGGCAACATTCGGTCGAGCGTGATCACATCGTGTTCGCCACTGACTGCGCGGGCCACGCCATCACGCCCATTGTCGATCCACTCGACCACGTAGCCGCGGCCAGTGAGTTCAGCGACAATCTCGTTTGCGGTGATTTCGTCATCTTCGATCGTCAATACACGAACCATAGCATTCCCCTCCCCCGCAACCCTGATAACAAGGTTGCTCAGCATCCATAATTCGGATACCAAACCATTACTTAAAAATAATCGGAACGTCGTTCCAAACCGGCATCGCGCTCTTGTGCGAAAACATCGCAGACCTAGCTACTGCCGGCATAGCTACTGCCGGCAGGGTACATGTAAGCCATCCCGCACCGACCATCGTTAACATGAAAAATATTTCAGGGGACCATTCCTTGCGCCCCTCAGGCCGTCATCCTGACCTTCCTTCTTGGCAATAGCTCCGCGTCCCGCGCCCTCAGGCGTACCCTCCCGCCCGTCATCCCCGTGGAACGGTACGACGCCGCCCGGTCACCATCCTCACTCCACTAAAACTTGCTTCATCAAAATGCCACCGCTTTGACGATCAAAGAGCCTTAACTTGAATGACCACCCTAGGTTCTTGCCTCCCCTGTCTAACCATATCTTCATTAAGGAATTTCAAATGAGACGCCTGTCACAATGGCTCGTTTGTTCAGTTTTGGCTTCCGCTTGCACCGGGGCCTTTGCCGCTTCAGCACTCACGCCCCAGCAGTGCAGAGCCTATCCATTCGTTCGTCCCAAGGGACCGCTTACACACAAAATGCTCATGGATGAATTGTCCGAACTCGAGTCGGTCGGTTACGAGCCGTCGGCCGGAGACGAGGGAAACTATCCGGACGACATCGACACTGCGCAGGCCAAGCTAATGCAGAAATACCGGCATGATTGTCTTGGCGCGTCCCAAACCACGACGGCAAACCAACCGTAACCCAACCACGGTGCCCGCGTGAGACATGCCGCGCTGAACGACCTTCACAAGCAGTCGATTGTCCTGCATGCACCGCTATGCAGGACACATTCGACAGTCCGCTGACGGGCAGGAACCGTCCGGGAACCGGGGTCGCGAAACGGGTGTATGACACATAATGGTATCGCACCCATCTCCGGGTTCAGGGCCGCGTCAACCGCTCAAAATACGAATATTCCTATCCACCCCCAGCCCCCCCTCCGATTGGCACGGACCTGCACGCTTGAGTTCATGCAGGAGCGCGTGCTCTGCACGATAGAAACCATCGCCTTAGTTTGAGCGTACTTTTTCGACAGACGAGCACATATTTCGTGATCCCGGGGACAAAGCGAAGCGAGTGTAAATGGCATTCGCCGCGATGAACCAATCGTCCACGTGCAGCAGTTCGTCCTACCTTTAGGACACTGTACAAGGCCATCAGGCGGTGCGTGGCGTTTGCATAGGTTGGCGAAGCGTATTGAACACAAACGTGCTCGTTCTGCGGCACCAATCCGTTCAGTAGTCGGAAATGTATGGCCGGACTTGGAATAAGGCAGTAGATGTGCAGCGATTGCGGGACGGTACACGACCGCGACACAAACGCCGCCCGGAATATTGCCCGCCAGGGACTTCAAGCGCTTGCCGAAGGATTCCCTAGGGTTTAGCCCGAAGAGGAAATCAAACTCCGCCACGATCAGCCAGACATCTCTTTCTTATCCGCTGGATCGCTCTGCACAGAAAACGCAAAGCAACATTTTGTTTTCCCGCTGACAAACAGCCGTGCCTACCTATCTAACCGCTACCGCCACCACCGAAGCCTCGTAGGACGCGTTACCCGGGGCGCAAACCGCTCGACGATCGCGCAATACCGACCGGTAGCATTCCGCCCGCGGTGATCCTCACTCGCGCCAACCGTAACGACGCCCCCTCTCATCGAGGCCATTCCACCCATTCAGGGACGGCCGCTGTCGAAGCCTATCGTCACACTAGCCAATCGCGGCCACGACCACGCAAATATCGCAGGCCACTTCAAGCCGCCAGCATTTCCACGCATTACACTCGTCGTTGTGAGCCGAGCGGCATCAAACACACCTTTGCATGTGTCGCCCCGCTTCAGCCCCCGCTGCGCATCCAGCTCGAACGCCTCACTGCCACCCATGATGGCGCCCATGGAATCGACGCCTGCATCATCTGCTCGTGGTGGCCTCGAGACTCATTGTGTTAGTGCTTCCTAGCGAACAACATTCCTGAAGCGTTTGCGGTCTGACCAATCAACCGCTCACGCATCAATGCGCTCAAGGCGAACACGCATACCGCCTAACACCCTCTCCGAAACGCACGCGAGAACGCACTGACCCCACACCCGACGTCACAATAACCAAGACTGGCATCTACGTGATGCTCACGCGAACACGGAAGGAAAGCTGCTGCTCAAGTACAAGAACCCGGAAACGAGTGCGCCGCTCACCAAGAGCGGCGCATACCAAGGTTCCCACAACCACCAACTCGCGCCAAGTATCGAACAGCAAACCCGACAACGAGCAAGACGAATGTTAGGCGATCAGCCAAGTTGACAAAAGCGGATTCGGATGAATAGTGATACGAAATATCCGATTCCAGTGAAGTCGTCAAAAGTATGCTGCAGGACCGCCCCGCCTCGCAACGACCAAGAAGATGGCTTCTTGACACCGGGCAATGCCGCGCAAATCCCCGGCCTTGTCCACGTGGCCACAAACAGAGCAGCGCCCCAACGCACCGGGCACGCTATACACTCCTGGCTAAACAATGTTTCACCTATATCCCCCCAGAGATTACCCAATCACAATCAATTACAATATACTATTTTCAGGATTCGGCCAGTCTGGCCCCGCTTGTATGGAGACGTGACTCATGATGGTTTTCCCCTTCCTTCTTTTTTTCGCTGGAATCGTTTCCTTGATGGCCGGCCAACGGCGCCTGTCGATCATCTTTTGGGCAATCGCCATGATCGCAACGGGCGTACTTTTCCACCTTCATGCCACCGATCCCCTGCACCTTGCTTTTTAGACGCCTCACCGAATCGACCAAGCCACAGATCAGCCAAGAAAATGGCAAGCCGTGGCCGCCATGACGCGGCGCCCCATGCCAGCCGCCCCAGCCACACGTGCCAATAGGGCGGACCATCACACTGACCGCACTCCGGGTTCGCTCCTTCGATGCCGGCACGGGCGCCGCTCAATGAGCCTGCCGCCCTGCCCCCCCATGGGCTACGAACGTCCTCGACGCTCGCAGCGCCCGTCGCGCGCCGATCTACACTCAATTCGGCCCCGATACCTGTTCACACATGACATGCGATCTGGCAAACGAAGCTGAATTTCGGAATTGTCCCAGCATATATCAGCCATATCTCATGGACGGAACTTCAGCGCAGATCAATACTAGAAATGTGCACATGGCTGTTCGGTGTCATGCCTCGACTTGGCGCATGATTCGTTGCCGCGCGCTTCAACAAGTCACGTTTCGTAGCAGGCCGGTTCCAGCGTGCACGTGAGCATCGGCACGAATTTGTCACTGAATGGAGATACACCTTTGACCCCGGCACATTTGCTCACCTGTCGCGTTAGCATCCCGATTGACGGCGTCACGTGCAGTTCCGACGGCCGCTATCGCATTACGCTGGATGGGCAATCCCGTGTGGTGGCATACCATGTCGACACAAATCACTGGTTTCTGCTTGAGTCGTCAAATCAGGCGCCATACGGTCGGGTCATGACGGTGCCGGTGCGACGAACATCTTCCGGCGCTTGGGAACGAGGCAGAGGTACTGCCCCGCCCCTTGCAGGTGCGCATCATGAAATATGCTTGCCGTCACTCATTGAGGCGCCACAACATACCCGCCCGGTACCGAGGATTTTGCATTTCATTTGGATTGGCGACGCCCCGCTCCCGGACGCACTCGCGAGCCGCATCACCCAAAACGCCGAACGATGTCCTGGATTTCAATGTCGGCTGTATCTGGATACCCATGATCGCACGGCACGTGAGCGCATGATTGGGCAATTTCAAACGACGCCGCGCATGACGCTAGTCGACCTGCAACACGACCTACGCTTCCAGGCCTTCCGGCGGTCGCCGCTTGGCCAGTTCTATCGGCATTTCGCCAGCTCGACGGGAAACAACTACAGCGCCGCTTCGGATATTCTGCGAGCGTACCTTCTCCATCGCGACGGTGGACTATATCTGGACGTGGACGATGTTGTCTCCTACCCTGTACCCGCCCTTCGTGACTTGCTGGCCGGGCCACGCGATGTCTTGCTCAATCGCATGGTGACGGCAGAAGAGTATGGCTTCAGCGGTTACCCGAGTTCAAACTTTGCTTGTCACCCGGGCAACCCAGTGCTCGCCGCATGGCTTGACGAAATGACCCATCGCCTGATGGGCGCATCCCGGTTCCTGCAGCAGCCGCGGCCATGGAAAACAAAATCCCAAGCCGACCACGGCGCCCTGCTCGAATACATTTCGACGATCTTCCGGCTGGTCGGTCCGGGTGCATTCAACGATGCCCTTCGCGCCAGCCGCCCCGACTATTACTACATCGAGCGGGATCTGGTCAGCGCATATCGCATCGCGACCGTATCGCCTGCGGAACCACGCTTCGTGTTTGACCGCTACTTCGATGCCATGCATGTGGCCAAGGCCTTTTATTTACCTTTTGCCGAACCGGAATTCGATGTCGCGATCGGAAGTGCTCATAGCTGGAATCCAACCGTGGCGACAAGAGGGGAACACAATGCCCCCCTTCATCAATCAACCTTAAGCGGCGTTACCTGAACACCATTCGCCGCAAGGCGCGACTCCGGATCCTGGCGACATGGTTTCAGCCATGGTCGTGCCAGGTAGATCTGGTGGACAGCATGAGCATATTCACTACCCAAGGATGGCGTGCGTGAATGATAGGCCCCGACCGCACGCCATGTTGGCCCATATTGGTTGACTGCATCACGAAGCAACGCCGCCCCGACGTCCGCATTGACGGCTGGATCCTGAAGCTGCTTCAAATCAATCCCCTCGCGACGTAAGGTCGGAAAGTGGATCGAATTAATCTGCATGATCCCAACATCGACCGTTCCATTTGCATCGTGATTCAATGCATCCGGGTTAAGGTGAGATTCGTAATACGCAATCGCCCTTAGTACATCCGGATTCACGTGATACCGTTGTGCTGCATCCGTGATGCAGTCCGCATGCGCCTGGCCAGCCATGCACAATCCGATCACCAATGATACCCCTACCACACGCCATTTGATGCAACGCTTGTATCGATTTACAGCCACGCCCCACCTCTATTGGTAAAATATTGCACAAACCAATTTGACGAACCCATCATTAGAAAGTTCATCATTTGCGTGATGATCGAATAGCGACGCGAGCACCACCCCCTCTCACGTATCGCGCCGTCGAAGAACATGCATTTCCTCAATTTTGATATCAGAATGTCTTGGATGTCGGGCCGGAAAACACTGAATCATTGCCACCACGCATCCGTACCGCGATTCTCCCGCATTCCCCATTGAACAGGCGCCACAACGATCGAACCAACCGCCTCATCGCTGCCACGCGGTTCGCAAATTACACATCGCCCTGTCCTCGACAATGAATTGACCAGGCGCACCGCCCACATGAGGTGAAGACTCGCTCATGGGTTAAATATGCATGGATAATTCATCTTTTTTGTTTTACAATCCATTTCATGGAGATCACTTATAATGCAACCCTAAACAAACGAAATATTGCCGCGCATGGCATTCCTCTCGTCCATGCAAGACTTCTCGAATGGGAAACGCTCCGATGCAAACGTGATGAGCGACACGGTACCGAGGAAGTACACTATATCGGCTACGCTTACATTGGCCCACGACTCTTCTGCGTTGCTTTCATCGAATCAGCACGCCATCGATATGTGGTGAGCCTGCGAAAGGCATATTGCCGAGAGACGCTTCACTATGGCGATGTTAAACCGATAACCATCACACCGACACCAGAGGAGGAAATCGCAATCCGCCATGGAATTTCCGTGGATCCAGACACCTACGAACTGTGTGAAACCGAGTTCGAACTATTGCAATCGCGAGGATTTTGGATCGGGAATCGTGCAGCAGAGCCACAAGAGGCAACTCCCAATGCACAAATCGATCCGGACCTACTTGATCGATTTAAAGCCAGTGGCCCCGACTGGCAAACACGGATCAATGCCGTCTTGGCCGAATGGTTGAACGCACACTCCCCACAAAAATCTGCAAATGACATTGCCATTTAATATATAACTTATATTTTCATGTTCATCCATGCCGACACTAAAGAAATCACGAGATGCGCACGCCCGGCACCACGAGTGCTCATCGCCTTCGCCGGCACGAACCAGCCCCCCATCCCGATCATGGACGACCCGAGATCGGGCATGCCATATGCGATGAGGTCAATGGGCCCAAATGCTTGGTCTGCTAGTTGCTGCTCCGGTCATTTCACATCCGTATCGCTTAGAAGACCCGTGTCAGGATGCGACTGTGGCACATGAAGCTGACGACGCGTCCACACGTAGTCGAAGTTCTTATGACGGCCCTTATACAGATATCCCGGTAATAAACCGATCGGCTTTTGACCGCTCACCTTGACTCGAACCCCCGTCCCATCTGCCAATTCCGCAATGCCCGCCGCCAGTTTCGAGTTCGTATTGACGTGTGCCCGGCCAACTAATGCCACCCATTTTCCGCCGCCGATGGCGGCTTGGTGTTGTCGAATGGTGGCCGCGCCAAAATAATTCATTTTCCGCAGCCGGGGAAGGCGGTCCACCTCCTCTGCGGTCAGGAAATCGGGCGGTGTCGCTATTAACGGGTCATAATAAGCAGCGATACTGTCGATCGCCCTAACCGCGACGCTCTGCGTCCGAGCCTCGCCGAGCAGAGTTTTATAATTGTAGGCCACCGATTCAGGTCTGCCGGTCGTGCGTTCATCCACCCAAGCCTGCAACGTATGGGACAAGGGTGCAGCAGGCGACGCCAAGTAGGCGTCGATATCGGACTGGTGAAGGTCAGCCAGGAAACCCTCGACATAGAGGGTCCGCACGCCCTGCCGTTTGAGCTCGGCCATATTTTCAATCAGCAGTTGCCGACTTGCCGGCTGGTCGTGTAGCTCCCCCAGTACGATGCCTTCCTTTCGGGCGAACAGCGCCGCAAAGGATTGCGCATCCGACAGATCCGCCGGAAGAACAGGGGCTTGCGCGCGTGGAGTCCGGGGTAGGCGTGACAAGTAATCCTTGGCTGCATTGTCCAGACGATCAGAAAGCAAACGGATCTGGTCACGCCCTCCCCGTTCCGCGTCGTTAAGTTCCTTGTCCTCGATATGCTCAAGCGCACGTCTCGCACTCGGCGGAAAATCGGAGACCTGAAAATTTTCCAATTCGACAGTCGTCAGATCACTCGGATCCGACGGCAGTAATTCAAACGTCAGTTTGCCGTGGCGTCCCCCGAGGCCTACCTCACCGATCACCGCCAATCGCTCGGCGAGCGTTTCCGCGCGAAACACTCCGTCCTCCAGACGCAAGACGAGCCAACGCTCCCTCGCGCCAAGCACAAACCGGTTTGATGTGCCGCGCCACTTCCTGATTTCCGCGAAGCGTCCGCCAATTTTGAGATACCGTGTGCCATCATCCCTTTGGCGGATTCCCATTCGATCAGGAGGCCCCAATTCCTCGCTTGTCACGCCGGGCGAAAACATATCAGGTGTGACCCGACCTACCACCTCCGACGAAACATGTGTCGATGTTTCTTGCTCGGGAATCCAGTGCTTCCCGTCCCATTCGATCACACTGGCTTCGCTCAATGCCTTGAGATGTGTACTCACTCTGGCCTGGAAATACTCGCCGTCTGGGCTGAAACCGGCGTTTTCCACGTCGCCGAGACCGCCCGTCACAGCCATGAGCGCCAGGTTGACCGCATCCGAGAGTGCCGCGCGCAACCCTGATCGGCGCTCGTCATCGGTATCCGCCTCGATCGCCTTGTCGATATGCAGCCCAAGACTGACGAACGGCGTTACCGGATTGGGCATCACAAAATTCACCGCGTCGATGTAATCGGTCCACACGTCCTGCGACACTTCGGTATCAGATTTGACTGCAAGATCCAGATCCGAATAGCTGCGGGCCCTCTGCCGTTCGGCCAGTTGCCGAAACAGACTCGCGCTCGCCAACGCATAGCCAGCCCGCCCCACCCTGCGCTGACCGACATGGCCATCGGATTTGGCAAACTGCGCAAGCCAATGGTCGACGCCAGCCTTGAACATGCCGTCCTGCCGGTCGGACAACGAAAAGTGACGCGCTAATTGACGCCGCTTGCCGACATCCCGACAGCTTTCGACAAACCATTGCCGCATGTCGTTCTCCTGCGCAAAAGCGACGAATCGCGCATCCGGGCGGTCGCGTCGTGGCAAATAGAGCACAATGCGTCCGGTACTTCGATCCTGAAAGGTCAGCATGTCGGTGGCAAGATATCCATTCACCTCGACAAGTGCGACCTCGATGCGACGCGGGGAATCGAGATAGCGTACCCCGCCTAGCACACACTCGACGTCCGGCGCTGTCAGATGGGGCGCTACATGCTTTAGATCGCGCGCCAGCGCGACGCCGTTGTTGATTTCCTGAAGATTCTGATGTTGCCATCCCGCATCGAGCTTGGCTTTCGCCACCTCATAGAAATCGATATCCCACACCAGTTTCATCAGCGTCGATGGCTTGACGCGCACTTCATTAGCGTGATCGAAACGGTGTCGCCCCGTCGAATTCCCCTCATATACGCCTGCCAAGGCATCAAGACTCCAGGGATTTTCCTGGTCATGTGCAGGAAAGTTCGTCAGGAGACATGCCGTCAACGTGCGTTCGTCCAACGGCTTGACGCCATGTCCCCACCCGGTCACCGCCGCCCCGTCCTGATACCCGAGCTCGAAGCGCATCAAATAGGCGTCGTCGGGGTCGACTTCGATGCCTAACTTCTCTCGAATGGCGCGCTGCATTGTCGTACGCGCGAGCGCCCAGATATCCGGAAAAGCGTCGTTCAGACGCCGGTAAAATGCATCAACGGCCGAGAAATTACCGCTCGATAGCGGCTGCGACTGAATGCGGTCCCAGCTCGTCCAGTCGGGATCCGTCATCTGTGTGGGGTCCTCGGTGCCCACTTCCGCGATCCGTTGCTCGTCCACGACCGGCAATACGACCTCGGACATTTCCGTGCTGTTTCTCGCACCCTCCGCGTCCGTCACAGTTGCGCTCATCCTCAACGCTTGGTCGATGTCCGATCCACGAGAAGCATGGCGATCAAAACGCCAGCGCCAACCATCCCAATGAACACGGTAACGCGGACCATCCGATGCGTGACGGTCAAACACTTCACATCGAAGCGTGCCGTCGGCGCTTTGCTTGACTTCAGCCGACACCAACGCGCCTCCCATTTCGATCACGTCGTACCGCTCCGGATTGGCGCCCAACTGCGCCTCCCCCACCGCGTAAAGTCTGGCACCTCCGGGCAGCAAGTTCTTCGATTCGATGTAACTGCTACCCCGCTCAAAAGGAACGGCTAGTTGTCGCAACATGCTGACTTCCGCCTGATTGAAAACGGGAACACCATTGCGCTTCCAGGTGTGCCAGGTCTTCGACAATGGCTCGACGTAGAGTTCATTTCCTGGCCGCACACGTCGTTCCACAGGATCGAATTCCAAGGTGGATGCAACGCATCCTGCCTGCGCTCCGCCGTCTTGATGACTCACGGTCCCATGCGGGCAATGCAGTTCCACTACACAGGGCTGGTTTTCGATCCAGACATAGGGGCGCCCGTCAATGCGGCAATCAACCTCGAACTCATCAGGCAAAAATGCCGCCGCCGCGTGCCCCACTGCCACACGTCCCTTGCTGGTACGCGGATTCAACTCAACCCATTTCGGCCCTGCAGGCGTATCGGCAACATACTGATTACCGTTCACGTGCGACAGTCTGGCCCAATCTTCCGGAAAGCCCATTTCCAGTAGCAGCGAATAGCTGATTCCAGTATTGGCGTCGCGCAAGACAAAGGTACCGCCCAGCGGGGTTGGGGCCAGCCGGGACTGACCAGTTGAGCGGGACTCTGCAACGTCAGCGACAGGCAAGCCCGGCGATGAAGCGACAACGTTCAGGAACCGACCCGCTTCCGGCCGCCATTGACTACATGGGTTGTCACCATAGGGGTAAGCCAGCCGCCCCTCATAATGTTGCACAAGCAGTCTCGCGGTCGCCGGAGGCAACCCGAAGATCGCGATATCGAGCGCCGCTCGGGCAGTTGGATCGTCGGGGTTGTGCCGAATCGCGGAGAGTGGCGCATGCGATACGATCACCATCCCTTTTTGTCGCCCCTGCGGGGTCCAAATCTCGTCAAAAATCGCGCATCTGGATGGATCGGATACCCCCTCAGCACGCAGCGTATCCCGCTTAATTCCACTGCCTCGGAACGGTTGCAGCGTGAGCGCCAACTCGTCGGCCTGGAACTCCGACAAAATGCCGGCGCGCTCCCATTGCCCGATCAACTGACGCAGCGCACGTTTGCTATCATCGAGACCGTTGGCTGCTTGATCCCCACCCTCGAACGACGTAACACGGGCGGACCGCCGGGGAACTGCTTGCGCCATCGGAAAGCGTAGGGGGTCCTGCGCGGAGGCCCACCATCCGGCGGCCCTGTCATACCACGCGATATCGCGTGGCAAAGCGGCATCGCCAAGTCTTGCTCCGGCAGCTGACGGCGATGATCGATGAGCTGCCATTCTTGAAGGAAGATCGCCGGCCGCGCAATCCAGGCGACGACGGGTTTCCGACCGAACCGATCCAGTATTCCCTGGCGCTTCTCCCGCTCGCAACAACAGG
This sequence comes from Burkholderia sp. RF4-BP95, assembly GCF_001521985.1. NCBI lineage: Bacteria > Pseudomonadati > Pseudomonadota > Betaproteobacteria > Burkholderiales > Burkholderiaceae > Burkholderia > Burkholderia sp. RF4-BP95. Next base: position 21,722 of record NZ_LOSX01000046.1, read on the forward strand.
CCGGGGGTGACATTCGAACCGCCCCTCACCTCGCTTCCTTGACGCAATTGCCGAGTGTTCGGATACTTCGAGCGACCAGTCAAATGCGCCTCATGGCGATTGAACCGCGCATCGTACCAACCTGCCGCCTTATCTCGATAATTCGCATCGAGCGAATCGATCTGTACTGCCGTGGATCGGTTCCGGCACCGCTCCATGGTCGATGCCAATCCAACCGCCGGACTGTCAACGACCACGATATTCGTCACCCAGGTCAACGCACCGAGCAAGGCACTCGCCTGCGCCTGCGCCATCGGATTACCGGGTACGCGGGCCAGTGCGTCAATGCGCCGCTGGTTGGCACGATTGCCGATATAACATTGGGACCGGCTGTAGTGACAACCGGTATTTTTTCGGTATTGAACAAGAGATAACGGCACCGGACTTTCCTCCCGCGGCTGCGCCAGAAACGACAACACTATTGACCGCGATGCCCAATCTCGCTATCCGTTTCCACTCCTGTTCTCGCGCCCCTCACCTCTGCGAACGTTGGCCCCTCTCACGCTGCATACGAGCGCCGTCGCCCGGAAAGACCTGGCGTCCGCAAAGAGTCGGAAAATTTCCTCTCGACCTGTCCGCAGGATGGGGAAAATGCGAGATCATCGCGACGTGAAGCGGCGGCTGGTTTCCGCCACCACTGTATTGCCGACCATTGAATGGAGCTCAAATACTCATCACCCGCTGATTAGCCGCGTCCGGTCGTATGCTCACACGATACGAGCGGTGAGCAAGGCTGCCACATCGCCAACGGTGTTCAGCCGAAAAACGTCGTCGGTCTCCAGCACGATCCCGTAGCGATCCTCGAGCGCCATCGCCATGTCCAGCAATTCCAGCGAATCCATTGCCAGATCCTCAATCAGCCGCTGAGAATCACAAAATTCTTCTGGATCTCTACACAAAATTTCCCCAAATAGAACCTTGACGTCTCCCGCCGTCTTAGACACTACACTTTGTTCATTCACGTCGTCCCGTCCTTCATAAATTTTCCACAATGAGGCAGCCTCCCCAGACGGAGTATGGCTCGCCTTCCCGTGCCGCTTTACATTAACTGCTGCTCTTGACGCCAGTTGCGCCAGAATTCGTGCCGTAACGAATCCCGCCTGCACTCGTCACCACCTGAGAATCCCGCTTTGGCCGCGATGTCTCCTGTTCAGCACGCACGCCTTCATTACGCTCAGTATCGGGCTCGCTGCTTGCTTCAGCGCTTGGGGACTCGTTCGTCCGCTTGCCCTCATTCAACAGGTCTAGGAGGCGATCAGACGGCCGCTTAACAGTTTCAGCCCCTTTCTGAATTCCCTTAAGTTGGTCAATGACGCCAACCATCAACTGCTGCATCGCCCCATCCATTCTCGTACCGTCCGTCTTTTGCGCGAATCGATCGATTCGTGGAGTCCGCCCCTTGAGACTGGGTGACTTCCACAACGGTGGCTCCGGAGCGGGGGGTGGGGCGGGGGGGGAGAAACTCGTCGATTCCGTCGATTCATTTTCTTCCTGAATCGGTATGGCAGCACTCACATCGCTTTCAGTTTGCTCGCCAAGCAATTCAGCCCTGACATGCTCAGACTCGCTACGCTGTTCGTCCCCAAGCTTCAATGGCACCCGCTTGAGTGGACGTGCCAGTTCGCGACCTATTTCTTGCTCCCTCGAATCAATCATCCGCATCACTGGCGCAAGCGCTTCCTTGACTGCGTCGCCGAGCGATACTTTGATTTTTGGAGCGAAATTAATTCGGGGAGATCCAAAATTCTTGCATTGATTGAACAGTTGCCCCCCCATCCTCGCCCCATATGGCGAAGCTGGATCCTGACCATCTGGCGACATTCTCGGGTCATCAGGCCCCAGCGATTTCCCTCTCTCGCTTTGAGAGGGCCGCTGATCATTTCCATCGTTATTCGAACTCGAAAACAAAGGTCGAATAAATTTTTCCAAATCCCCGCACGCATCCAGCACAGTGTTAATCTGACCTATCGAAACGTCATGATATTTTGAATATCTCGCACTATCCAGCCAAGACGCCATCTGAGTCATATGATGCGTATACCACGCATCCGCCATCTCAATTATTTTTGAGGTCAGCTCCCTGTTTTTCAAATATGGCTCCTTACTCAAAATATGCTCGACGATGTGATCGTCGATTCCGGCATGATAGGATTCCATAATTTCTGAGCGATCTTTCATGAACCATTCGTGCACCGCCTTGTTTGCGGCCGCGAATGCATTGCTCGTCTCGCCATGCTGAAACCCCATCTTCAGAGGATGTTTTTCGAGTGATGCTTGAGCGGACTTCAGAAATTTCCCGAGCGCCTGAGTGACCTCTTTGGGAATTTCTACCGTTCCCTGCCGGGACGCCGCGTATACCACGACGGCCAACGAGGTCAGTTGATTGCGCTCGATCTGCTGAATATTCCCATTCAAGAGCTTCACCAACTCACCGCCCGTTTGGCCATCAACATGGGCCAACGCCTGCTCGCGATAGAAATCATTCCAACTCCTCGCGCCAGGGTATGCGCCATCGGACACCCTAGCCTCCGAAGGCATCGTTTTCGACGTGTTACTGCTCACGCCATTCAACTGGTCGCTAATCTTCTTCGGATGCGCATCGCTGCCCCCCCCAGATATCTTCGACATCAACAGTCGAGGGGAATCCGGCACATTGCCGACACCCGTGATGGGCGAACCAAAGGATCCATCTCGCCCGAAAGAACCGGACATCGGTTTAGATACGTGACTCCCATGGATTGCCGTCATCACCCATTCCTATCACAAATCAAACACAAAATGCCACGCACTAGTTCGTGCGTGGCTCGTGCAATTAACACGCCACAGTCGAATTCAAATCTGCAAATATTGCTTATCCGTGTCGATCATCGATTGAACCGTGCTACTTACGACCTTTACAAGGTTATCGAAATTAGAGTTCACATGCGAATATTTTTCCGCAATTGTCTGACCCGCATTCTCCAACTGGCTCTCCAACCCCTGAAAGCCAGCCCACCATGCCTGATAAGCCGCAGGATTCATGTCGACAGTGCCCCCATTATTCATATCACTTAATGGCTTCCACATTTGGTGCACAATCGAGTCATCGTCCGTATTCAGCGAGACGTTTCCGTTTCCGTCTACTGAAATTACAGACGGAATAAGCGACCCCAACTCCTCTTTAAATTGATCCACATTATCTACATGCAGAATTGTGCCACCCATGCTACTCATAATATTCCAAAGATCATTTTGAGCATCCTCAACATCAAACGAAATGCTCTTTCCATCCGATGATGAGTGTATATAGCTTGCAATGTGTGCCATGTAGTTACTTATCTTTTGAACAAGCTTCATGACCGCCTCGACCACGAGCTCCAACTTATTCAACTCGTCCTGCCCCGCCTCCATGGTGTGATTCAGACCATCGATGATGTCCTGAAACGGATTGTCATCACCCACATTCGACTGGCCAGTCGCCGCTTGACTTACTTTGGCATGCGAATCCAAGTTGCCGTACTTGGCGTCGAGCACCTGAATATCCGCTGCTACACGACCAATCTGCTTGTCGCGCTGCCTACGGCACGCACGCATCGCCAGCGCCAGTCCCTTGAACCGGCTTTCAAGATCATTGCCGCCTTTCCTGGCCCCGTTGCCTTTCAACAGATCGAACAACGCATCCAATTGCCACTGGAGCGAATCCTTGGCGACTCCACCTTCCTGCGTCGTCCGCGCTGCTTCCAGCACACCTTGCGACGCTACGTCCACCCCATCATTCGGGCGACGCAGCATCGTGGCCGCCATGCCACCTTGTCCAGCTACTACCGTAGTCATATTCATCTCCAACAGTCAAATCAAACCGGAAACGCGCCCTGTCACTCAGTCGGCAAAGCACGAACCCAATCCAATCAGAAATTCCTGCCGATTGCGGCCGCGAATCCAGCGCGGCTCCAAACCCCGACCAGTCCAGGTGGCCCCGCTGTCCGGATCGCGATATTTCGGCGCGATCTTGCGGGGTTTCAACTGGCGCTGCAGCTCCTGCAGCTTGTCCCGACCATAGATTTCCACAACCTGCAACCCGTACTGCTCGACTTTCGCGCGCACATCACTGAGCACCACATCCCGCTCCTGTGATTGCACGCGCTCCACTTCTCGCGCCAACGCTTCGGCCTGCGCCTTGAGCTGTTCGTAATCCTTCATCGTCCTAACATTCCTTGATTCATGTGGGCCGCACCGGCGCTCTTGTGGACCACCCGGCGCGGAACGCCGACAAATTTATTTTCCGACGCACCCGAGACGATGACTTTCAACTACTGCTCATTGCGGAAACACCTCGCGTCGGCTGCCGCCCCCGACCGAAGTCAAAGGCGGCAGCCTCCCGCTTTACACGATCTTGCTTGCC
>NZ_LOSX01000047.1:0-148192 GCF_001521985.1 Burkholderia sp. RF4-BP95
CTGTCCATGGCAACGACCTCCCGGGGAAAGTTCTCAGCAGCCTACTCGCTGAGAGGTGGGGGTGACCATCCCATTACAGCTCGCCGCGAAAGTTAACAGGCCCACGGGCTCTTTTTGAAACCGTCTCTTAGTTCTGCGTGAGCGGATTCAGCGTTGTGCACAGGAAACTCGTGCAGTTGCTGGCCTCGAAGTAGAAAGATGCCGTCGGCGACGGCATGCCGAGAGGGAGATCGCCGAAATACGCATTGCCCTGCGCGCCGAACGTATTCAACTGCTGGACGAAGCTCGCGCCGGTCGCCTGGACCGCGGCCGACTGGTACGTGAAAGTCGCCGACTGAGTTTGGTCCTTCATGTAGATCCACGAGAGATTGATCGCGCCAGTCGGTTGCAACGGGCCGAACTGCATCTTGCCCTTCGATCGATAGCCCTTCGCACCCTCGCTGTTGGCCTGCGTGATGAAGTCGCCGACGGTCGACGTCGGCATCACTACATCATATGTATAGGTCGCGTTCGACACGTTGTTCTTCATGTACACGTTCGCCTGTTCCGATCCCACGACCATCGGGCCCAGGAACCAGTAGCCCGACTGCCCCTCGCCGTTCGCCTGCGCGACGAACGCGTCCGGGTTCGTCGACAGGTCCGTTGTCGTGTATGTGTAGGTGGCCGACGAGCCGCCGTCCTTGCGATAGAGATAACCGTACGTGAGCGGCCCCTCGAACCGGTAGCCGCTCGCGCCTTGCGCGTTGGCCTGGCTGACAAAGCCCGTCATGCTGGTCGGCGTCGCCTGCAACTGGTAGGTGTATATCTGCGCGGCGCCGTCGTTCACGAAGATCGATTGCGAACCGCCATTGCTGGCGTCGTAGAAGTAGTCGCCGAGGTAGCGATAGCCCTTTGCGCCTTCGTTGTTGATCAGCGTCAGGAAGCTCGCCTGATCCGCCGCAGTCGGCAGTGCATCGTATCGCAGCGTCTGCGTACTGTTGCCAGAGCCGTCGCTACCCCCGATGCGACCGTTGTTGGTGGACTCTGCTCCGTTCCCGGCCTGCGCCGGGGAAGAGGAACTATCGTCGCCCCCACAGGCGGTCAGTGCCAGACAGGTCAACACGATCAATGCAATGGTCCTCACGGGGATCACCTTTTTTTGAACAGGACGGCACCGGTGCGTACGGCACGGGGATGCTTGCACTCGCAGCGCATGTAAAAGAGACGGCTTCACAAGGGCCTCGTGGGGCTGCAACTTTCGTTGCTCGCATAACCCAAGGCATTGGAACAACCGAGACCGGGTATTGCGCCACGCCGATCGCGGTTACGGCGTCGAACGACCTTTGCGAATCCATCTCTAAGGCTACAGCGACCGACCATGCTTCGTGGTCAAAGACTGTTAGATATCAGTGCCGATTGAGGCGGGTCGGCGAACGCATGAGCGCATCCGGCTTCCGGCCCGGTCCGGTCACGCTCGCGACGGTCACCCCAGCTCGAAAGACGTCACCCCGAACACGCGGTCGATCGCAATCGCGGGCGCTTCCTTCGTATACATCCGCGCGGTCTCGAACACGCTCGACATGCCGTGACGTTCCGCCAGCGCGACGGCTGCGGGGTTCGTTTCCGGCACGTCGAGCACGATCACCTCGCCTGGCATACGCGACGCCAGCGCACGAAACAGCCCCGTCGCGACGTCGGCGTCATCGGCAAAGAGCGGGCCGATCTTGCAGCCCGCATGGCAGCGGCGCACGACCCCGTAACCGACAACTCGTCCCCCGTCGATCGTTGCGAGCGCAACTGTATCGGGCTGCGCGATCCAGACGGAGATGAAACGCTCGCGCGCCGCCGGAAAACACTGACGATCGTAGGCGAGCAACTGCTCGAACGGCACATCGGCCGCTGCCGCCACATGTGCGCACCCGATGCCGCCCACGCGCCCCTGATAGCGGATGTTGCGATACGCGAGCCGGAACCCCGACTTCCTGTAATTCGCCTGCTGGGCAACGACACCGTCCAGGCCGATGTTTCGTTCTCCAAGATAACGCATGCCGTGCTGCCAGATGCGCATGCCGAAGCCTTTGCCGCGAAACGCCGGTTTCACGATGTAGAGACCGATGAAGCCGAAGTGTTCGTCATAAGCAACCGCCGAAAGGCAAGCGACCGGCTCGCCGCGCCAGATGCCGACGAAGAAACCGGCCGGGTCCGCTTCCCTGAAACAATGCGCGTCGTGCAGACCGGGATTCCACCCTTCCGCAGCCGCCCATTCGACCGACATGGCCACGTCACCGGCCGACATGGTGCGCACGATAAAGTCTTCGCTTCGATCCATGATTCGTCCTTGCCGCGGCGCTCGAGATTGCCGCCTCGCGTTGCGGTGAAATCATCGGGAAGATGCTGTCGATCGCGCCATCATAATCCCGGGACGGCTATCGGCGTGAACGGTCATTCCGCGCCGTCACCGGACGACGAGCGGCTCACTCGCTTCCCGCCGCCCCCTGCTGCTTCTGCAATCTCGCCGGCAAGCGCCAGTTCCCGCTACGCCGCAACCCGTCGACGAACTTCGCGCGCTCGTCCGGCGTCAGCGTCGCCGCGAAATCGACGACACTGCGCTCGACTTGCCCTCGCAACGCGCTATCGGCCGCACGCGTCCGTTCGAGCGCCGCATCGATCGCCGGCCGATCAAGCTGCGGCGCGGCCAGCAGATCGAGCACCGTGATCCGCCCGTCACGCCCTTCCCGCGCGAAATCCCGAGCGTCCTTGCGTGCCGCCTTCAGCGCCGCCGCGAACGCCCGCTGACGCGCATCCGACAATCCGTCCGCGGCAAACCGCAACGCCGTGCGCTGTCCGGGCATTCCCGTTCCATGCAGGTCAGGATGCGTCGAGAACCACTGATACGCGCCGCCGCCAATCGCGCCGAGCATGAACACGTTCAGCACGACCGACCCGACGAGCACGAATTTCCAGCCGCGTTCGCTCATTCGTCGCCTCCGTCGATGCTCGGGCCGCCGAACGTCGTCGTCAGGTAGCCCGGTTCGTGTTGCGCGATCGGTGCGCTGCCGAGCATCAGCATCGACACGGCCACCGCGCCCGCCAGCGCGCCGGCCAGCCCGACACCCGCGAACGCCGCGCCCGACCACCACACCCGGCCCCGACGCCGCGCACGTCGAGGCGCCGGCGCCGACGCGACGATGCGTTCGACGAGTGCCGGCGTCGGCGGCGCGACCGTGTCCTGCATGAGCCAGGCATCGAGCTCGGCGGCATCGTCGAGCGCCTCCAGCGCGTCACGCGGATGCGCTTGCGCCCACGCTTCGGCCGCCGCGCGTTCGTCTTGCGGCCAGCGCCGCGCATCCGAGCCGTACGCGGCGACGATGGTACGGAATCGTTCGGGTGTCATCGCTTGTCCTCGCTAGGTGGGTCGCCGGCCAATTGCGCGCGCAGGTTGCGCCTTGCGCGCGCGAGCAGGCTTTCCAGCGCATCGACGGTGATGCCCATCAGGTTGGCCGCTTCAACGTTCGACATGTCCTGATAGTACTGGAGCACGAGCGCTTCCCGCTGCCTCGGCGGCAACGCGGCGAGCGCCTCGCGCACGCGCGCGTCGCGCGAGCGCAATTCCGCGTGCGCGGCCGGCTCGGGTTGCGGGTCGGGCACGTCGGGCACCGTGTCGACCGGCTCCTCGCGCCGTCCGCGCAAACGGTCGTAGCACAGGTTCAGCACGACGCGATGCAGCCACGTGTCGAAGCGCGCTTCGCCATCCCGCCAGCGCGGCGCATGATTCCAGATCCGCAGGAAGGTTTCCTGCGCAACGTCTTCGGCTTCGGTCCGGTCGCCGAGCATGCGCGTCGCGAGCGCGAGCAAGCGCGGCAGCTTGCGTGCGACGAGCGCACGCACGGCCGACGCGTCGCGCGCGCCCACCCGCGCGACGAGTTCCGCGTCCGGATCGGCATCGCTCAACGCAGGCCGCTCCGCGATGCGCGGTGCGAACGCCGCATGCTGCCGGCGGTTGCGCCCGTTGTCCGGCTGAAGCTCATCGTCGTGCTCTCCTTGCAGGCATCGGACCGGCACATCGGCGACACGTGATGCGCCACGCCGGGGATCGGCCCGGTCGATTTCACCGAGATCCGGTTCGAACGGCATATCGATCCTGTCGATCGCCCACCGACCGGCGCGATCAATATACGACGACCGGCGCAGGCCGGTAATACACCGGACGCGCCGGCACCACGACGCAGCCGGCCAGCACGACGGCCGCGGCTGTCAGGACAAGTATGGTTCGAAAAGGCATGACTCAGCCGATGAGGTTGTGTGGAAATTCCGCCGCACGGGCAGGCACTGCGCGCCGCGCGGCGCCCTGCGCGTTACGCCCAGTGGCCCGGTACCCAGCGCCAGTTGGGGCCGCGCGCGGCCCATTGTCCGGGCACCCAGTGATAGCCGGCACGTACCACTTGCCAGTGCCCCGGAATCCACACGTAGCGGCCCTGCCGCCAGTGCCAGTGGCCTTGATCCCAGACGTAGCCCGCGCGCGGCGCCGGCATCACTTCGACGCGCGGCGGCGGCGGTGCGACCGGTGCGACGATGACGGCCTGCGCGAATGCGGCGGACGTCGCCAGCGCGGCCACGCATCCCGTGGCAAACCGTAATGAAATGGAAAGTTTCATGCAAGACTCCGAAGCATCGTTTCCCGGCCGGAGGTGGCCGTTCGTTCGTTAAACGACGCATGCGGAAAAAATCCGTCGCGACACACGCAAATAAATTTCTGCCGCGCCGGCAACGCCGCGCGCGCCATCGACGCATCGGGCTCGCGCATCGATTACCGTCTGTCACAACCCGGCAAAACTGCCCTCCGACAATGCGTGTCACCGGGATCCCGCTCGTTTCCGGCCCACGCCCCCGACGCGCTCGCGCACGGCCGGGCGGTTCCGCATCTCGCGTGTCATTCAACGAAAATACGATCATGTCGAACCAGGAAAACCTCCCCGCCGAGTCGAACGAGCCGGCCGCTTCCGTATCGCGTCGCGGCTTCCTGAAACTGGCCGGCGTTTCCGGCCTCGCCACCGCCGCGGGCGGGCTGGCGGCCGCCCGCGCCGCCGCGTCGAATCCGGACGGCACGCCCGAGCAGGTGCACCTGACGTGGGGCAGCGACCCGACATCGGAAGTCGCGATCTCGTGGGCGTCGCTCGCACCGGCCGTCAATCCGCGCGCGCGGATCGTCGCCGACGGCGAACCGGCACGCACCGTGCACGGCGTGCAGCGCCTATACACCGACGGCCTGAACGGCGAAACCGTGTTCACGTACCACGCACGCGTGCACGGCCTGAAGCCGAACACGCGCTACCGCTATGAACTGACGGCCGACAACGACAGCAACGCCGCGCAGCCGTTTGCCGCGACCTTCACGACCGCGCCGCGCGGGCGCGCGCCGTTCCGCTTCACGAGCTACGGCGACCTCGCGACGCCGAACGGCGCGTGGGTGCTGTCGTCGCCGCAAAGCCGCTTCGCGGTGCAGGCCGTCGAGCAGTTCCAGCCGCTGTTCCACCTGCTGAACGGCGACCTCTGCTACGCGAACCTGAACCCCGCGCATCAGCCGGAGGTGTGGCGCGATTTCGGCAACAACAACCAGACGTCGGCCGCGAACCGCCCGTGGATGCCATGCCCCGGCAATCACGAGATCGAATTCAACAACGGCCCGCAGGGGCTCGACTCGTATCTCGCGCGCTACACGCTCCCGGAGAACGGCACGCGCTTTCCGGGCCGCTGGTACAGCTTCCGCGTGAGCTCGGTGCTGTTCATCTCGCTCGACGCCGACGACGTCGTCTACCAGGATGCGGCCGCATTCGTCGGCGGCCCGAATCCGCTCGTGCCGGCCGCGAGCACCGGCCGCGCGCCGATCGAACCGGGCACGTCGTTCTACGTACGCGGCTACAGCAACGGCGAGCAGACGCGCTGGCTCGAGCACACGCTGCGTCACGCGTCGCACGACGACGACATCGACTGGATCGTCGTGCAGATGCACCAGGACGCGCTGAGTTCGTCGAAGACGGGCAACGGCTCGGACAAGGGCATTCGCGAGGCATGGCTGCCGCTGTTCGACCGCTATGGCGTCGACCTCGTGCTGTGCGGTCACGATCACGACTACGAGCGCAGCTACCCGGTGCGCGGCTGCAATCACCGTGCGGGCGTCGATGCCTCGACCGGCGAAGTCGTCGAGACGCTGCAGCCGCGTCCGGTCGGGTCGACCGATCCGAGCAGCACGACGTTCGACACGAGCCACGGCACGATCCACCTGATTCTCGGCGGCGGCGGCACCAGTGCGCCGCTCGACGTGTACGGCGAAAACCCGGCGACCGGCTTTGCACAGGCCAAGGTCTTCACGAAGCCGAACCGGCCGGTGCCGGGCACCTCGCCGAACACGTTCGTGCGCAAGCCGGCCGATGCGCTCGAGGATGCGATCTGGTCCGCACGCCGCGATACGGGCACGGGCTACGGGATCGCCGTGTTCGACCACGATCCGGGCCAGCCGGGCGGCCACACGACGATCACGATGCGCTATTACCACGCGCCGGGCGCGGATCAGCACCCGACCGCGCAGTACGAGCTGTTCGAGACGATCGAGCTGAGCAAGAAACGCCGCGAGCGCTGAAGTGACGGCCGCCCGCGGCGCGCGATCGCGCGGCGGGCGGTCGAGGTTGGGGTCGGCTCATGCGGGACATCGCGCGCAACGCGCGCCGTCCGCTTACCGGTATGGCGAATGGGCGGTGGCCTGCTTCACGCGAATCGGCTGCATCCGTTCGCCATCCGAAGGTTGCGTGCGCATCGGTACGTCGATTGCGTCCGCAAGCCGTTCAACCGGCTAGCCGCGCGATTCCAGCGCGATACGCACGGCCAGTCCGGCCAGCACGGTCCCCATCAACCAGCGCTGCACGCGCGCCCAGACCGGCCGATCGGCAAGAAACGCCGCGATCGCACCGGCCATGCTCGCGATCAGCGCGTTGACGCTGACGCTGACCGCGATCTGCACGCAGCCCAGTGCCAGCGATTGCGCGAGCACGCTGCCGTGCCCCGGCGAAATGAACTGCGGCAGCAGCGACAGATACATCACCGCGATCTTCGGGTTCGCGAGGTTGGTGACGAAACCCATCGTGAAGAGCCGCGCGCCGCTGTCGTGCGGCAATTGCCGGACCTGAAACGCCGAGCGCCCGCCCGGCTTGAGCGCCTGCCACGCGAGATACGACAGGTACAGCGCGCCGGAGAAACGCAGCGCGTCATACGCATACGGCATGGTCAGCACCAGCGCGGTGATGCCGAATGCCGCGCAGAACATGTAGAACACGAACCCCAGCGCGACGCCGCCGAGCGACACCAGCCCCGCGCGGCGGCCCTGGCAGATCGAGCGCGAGATCAGGTAGATCATGTTCGGGCCGGGCGTCAGGACCATGCCGAGCGACACGAGTCCGAAAGCGATCAGGGTGGGCAAGGCCGGCACGGCGGTCTCCTTCGAGGCAGTGAAGTCAGGGCGAGTGACACACAATATATTGCATGTCGACATCTGCCGGCATGAATAAACTGCAAGTCGCCCATGCGCGCGCTTCATCGCTTCATCGCCTCATCGCGCCGCCGATGCGCTACCTTCCCTTTTTCGTGCGCGCCTGAATCGCCTTTCCCGCCTTCGCGCGCTGGGCGTCGACCAGCTTCACGAAGGCGTCTGCGACCGCGTTGCCGGTCGCGTTCCACGACAGCCGCACGGAACGGTGCAGCCTGGGCGACAGCGCCAGCACCTGGCCGCCGAACCGGGTGTAGGTGAGCGTGATGCGCGGGACGATCGACACGCCCATTCCCGCCTCCGCCATCGACAGGATGGTCCGCATCTCGACCACGTTGAACGCGGCGCGAAGCGACGCACCGTTGCGCGCGAAGTAGTCCGCGATGAGCGGCCCGCACCCCGCCTTCGAGAAAATGAACGGCGTCGCTGACAACCGTTTCGCGGATATGCTCTTGCGGCCGTCGAACATGCCGTCCGCCGCCACCGCGACGAAATCCTCGTCGAGCAACGGCAGATTGTTCGCGAAGGTCTTCGTGCCCGCGACCACGCCGACGTCGGCGGTGCCGTCATCGAGCCATCCTTCGACCTCCGCGTCCGTGCCTTCGAGCAGTACCGCCGTCACGCCCTCATGCGCCGCCTTCAACGCCTCGAGCGCGGGCACGACGAATGCGAGCGAAACACTCGGCAGCGACGCGACCACCAGACACCCTTCGAGCTTGCCGCGCGACAGGCCGAACTGCTGGCGCAGCGTCTGTGCCTCGCGAACCACGTTCTGCACGTACGGCCACAGGCGTTCGCCGGCGGCAGTCAGGACGACCGGTTGGCGGTCGCGCAACAGCAGCTTGACCTCGGTGATGTCCTCCAGTTCGGTCAACGCATGACTGATCGCGGATTGACTGCGACTGAGCCGCTCGGCCGCGGCCGTCAGCGAGCCGAGTTCGACCACGGCCGCCAGGGCCTGCAACTGCGCAAGCGTCATTTCGCCTCCTTGTTTCGGTCCATGTATTTTTCACATGATAGGGCCGTGCATCATGAATTGCATCGAATCGCCTCAACGACCTTCGACGAACGCGCGCCCTCGACCACGCCCGATGCCACGCGCCGCGCTCGGGTAAGATTCAGCCTCGAACCGTGTCGAATGCCGACGGCGGACGATGCACCGGGGCGACTGGTTCGACCCAAAACCATACAACCGCGTGCGCCACCGCACGCACCGGCAACGGGTGCCGTCGACCGTCCCGCCGCCGCTCATGTCCCGACCTGCTCCCGATGACTCATCTCGATCTGACTGAAGGTGTATTGGTGTCCAGCCTGCACGGGCTCGCGCTGCTCGACCTGATCGGCATCGCGGTCGCACTGCTGCTCGGCGGGATGGTCAAGGGAATCACGGGCATTGGCGTTCCGCTGGTGGCGATGCCGATCCTGAGCCAGTTCCTGCCGATCCGTCACGCGGTGCTGCTGCTGTCGATGCCGATCATCCTCGGCAACATTCCGCAGGCGCTGGAAGGCGGCGAGGTGCTGGCGACCGCGCGCAAGATCGCCGCACCGATCGCGGGCACCGTGCTCGGCAACGTCGTCGGCGTCGCGATTCTCCTGTCGCTGAACGCGGGCCACGCACAGGCCGCGTCGGGCGCGCTGCTGATCGTCGCCGCGGCGCTGATGCTGAGCGCGCCGAAACTGAACCTGCCCGAGGCATGGCAAAAGCCGGTCGGGTTCACGCTCGGGTTCGGCGCGGCGCTGATGGAAAGCATCGCGTCGGTGCCGGGGCCGCTGCTCGCCACCTACCTGATTTCATCCGGCGCGACCGGCCGCGCGTTCACGAAGCAGATCGCGATCATCCTCGTGGTGTCGATCGTCACGCTGATCACGACGTTCAGCGGCGCCGCCCACGCGAGCGCCGCCGACCTCGCGATTTCCGCCGCGGCAAGCCTGCCCGCCATCGCCGGCATGTGGCTCGTTCGCCCGCTGCGGGACAAGATGTCGCCGCGCGTATTCCGGATGGTCGTCCTGCTGTTCGTGCTCGTGGCCGCGTCCCAGATGATCTGGAAGTCGGGCGTCTTCCGGCACGCGGCCTCGCCCGTCGCACCGGTCGACAGCCCGCACGCGAACGCGAAATGACGCCGGCCGCCCGCTGGCCCGGTCACGGTCCGTTCCCCCCTTCGGCCCCGATCCCCAAGACGCGTTAGACTGTCCCGATGGAACAATGCCGTTATTGCCAGAGAATCCGCGATGAATGGGATTGCCACGGGGACGAATGCCGCCGGGCAATCGCGAAGGCCCTGCGCCGGCAGCGCGCGGGCCTGCCGATGGTGCCCGATCGCATCCGCAACGAGCTGCCGTCCGGCGCGCCGACCCAGCAGGTGATCGCCGTCCTGTCGCGTCAGCGCCTGCGGGCCCGCCGCGGCAACGAGGAACGCCGCGAGCGCAAGGAAATCGACGACGCCGACGGCGTCTGATCGCGCAAGACCCCCGATCCCGCCCCGACGGCCGTGCGCCGCGCATCGTGTCATCCGCCCGCCATCGGTTTGCCATTCCCGCAACGCCGGACGGGGACGGATCGAATTTCCGCGGCGATTATTACCTCGGCCGCAACGATCTTTCGTCGGAATCCACGTTTACCCTGAATCGGCTGACGCCTACGATGTAATCAATCGCTTACGACATGGTGTCGCCGGCGAACTCAATAGAACATCGGAGGTCATCATGAAATCGCTCGTTTCCGCAGTCGTTGCCGCTGTTGCCCTGTCCGCTTCGTTCGGCGCATTCGCCCAAAGCACCGTGACCCGCGCACAAGTGCGCAACGAACTCGTCCAGCTCGAAAGCGCCGGCTACAAGCCGAGCCAGTCGAGCCCGTACTACCCGGCCGACATCCAGGCCGCGCAAGCGCGCGTGCACGCCGCCGACGCCAGCGGCTACGGCGCGCAACCGGCCCCGGTCGTCCAGGGCGGCGCACCGGCAGTCAAGGTGCAGAACGCGCGCGACTCGGTCTACTTCGGCCACTAAGCCCGCCGCTGCGCGCATCGCGCAGTCCGCCCGGTTCCGACGAGCCCGTCCCGTGACGGGCTCGTCGCGTTTGCGCGGCACGCAGGGCCGGCCCGTCGTCAGCCGCTGCCGCCCACCGCCACGCGGGCGCCCGCATCCGCGCCGATGCCGCCGCCCAGCAATTCCTGGTAACGCACGTACGCGCATTGCGCGGACGCCTTCGCCGCATACATCGCCGCGTCGGCCTTGACCAGCAGCTCCTCGGCCGACGCGCCATCGGCCGGATATTCGCTGACGCCGATGCTCGCGCCCACGGCCAGGTGACGTTCGCCGAACTCCAGCTCCTCGGCCATCACGATCTGGATACGCGACGCGATATCGCCGATCACCTCGGGCGATCGCACGTCCGAAATCAGCACGATGAATTCGTCGCCGCCGAGCCGCGCGGCCATGTCGCCGCTACGCAGCACGAGGCTCAGCCGTTTCGCGACCGCGACGAGCGTGCGATCGCCGGCCGCGTGCCCGTGCTGGTCGTTGATCTGCTTGAAGCGGTCGAGATCGACGAACATCACCGCCAGCCCCTCGCGCACCGCCGCCGCATGCCGGATCGCGGCCTCGAGATGCTCCATGAACAACAGGCGGTTCGGCAGCCCGGTCAACGGATCGTGGCCGGCCAGGTGCGTGAGCTCCAGTTGCTTCGCGCGCAGCATCGCGACCTGCGTGCGGATCTCGACGCGCATGCTGTCGAAACAGCGCGCCAGCACGCCGATCTCGTCGGCCCGCGCAACGGGCAATCGTTCGGCGGCCGGATCGTCGAACACGTGGGTCGCCGCGCGCGCGAGCATCTGCAACGGACGCGTGATCGCGCGCGCGAACAGGATCGCGAGAATCACCGCCGCCAGGCTCATCAGGAACACCATCCGGATGATCCGTTCGCCGAGCATCCCGGCCGGCGCCAGCACGTCCGTGAGCGGACGCGCCATGCCGAGGACAACGAAGCGGTTGCCCTCGTTGTTGCCGAACGGCGTGCGCACGAACGCGAGCATCTCGCCCGGTACGTCGTCGGGCTGCGCGAGACCGTTGAGCGTCACGTTCGTGCGCGTCCCGGCGAACAGCAGCCGCGTGCCGGGAAAGCGGTCCTGCATCAGCACGCGCCGGCCGCGATCGAAGCCGAAGGTCTGCGACGGATCGGGATGCACGAGGAAGTCGCCCCACTCGTTCGCGAGGAACACCGCATAGTCTTGCGGCAGGTCGCGCTCGAGCCGATCGAACATGCGCGACAGCTCGACGTCGACGACCAGCGCGCCGACCACCACGTCGGCCTGGTCGACGACCGGCGTGCCCACGCGCAGAATCGGCAGCCCTTCGGCCGCATGCGCGCCGGTCTCGTGATTGATCACGATCGGCGACAGGTAGATATGACCGGGTGCCGTCGCGAGCGTATCGAATACATAGGAAAACTGTCCTTTCTCCTGGAATGCACTCTCCGGCAGCACGACGATGCCGCGCGCGTCGCGATCGACGCGAATCCGCTCGAGCCCGAAATCGCCGCGCGCGATCAGCCGGATCTGCAGGTACTCGGGGTGGTTCTTCATGAAGCTGACATACACCTGCTCGAGCCGCGAGCGCGGCGCAGGATCGGTGCCCTCGCCGCTCGCGACGCTCGCCGCGGACGGCAATTGCGCGAGCACGAGCGCATCGTCGGCCACGTCGGACAGCGCGGTCGTGAAGCGCTGTCCGAGCAATTGCGTCGACATCAGCAGGTTGTGCTGTGCTTCCTGCACGAGCATCGTCCGGTTCGCGCGGTAGGTGGAGTAGCCGGTCGTGCCGGACGCGATCACGCCGATGCACGCGAACAGCACCGACAGCTTCGACGTGAGCCCGAGCCTGATCATTTGTCGAACCGCTCCGGCCGGTCGCCCGACACGATGCGGCTCCACAGCGACTCGCGCCGCGCGATGTCCTCGACCGGCTGGATCCACACGAGGTGCCGGTTGCCGGACTCGAGACCGGGTGGCGGCTCGAGAGTATTCGCGAGCCCCTGGCGTTCGGTCAGCAGCGCGCCGATCGCCGGTTCGAGCATGTAGTTGATCCATGCGAACGCGAGTTCGCGATGCTCCGCGCCGCGCGTGACGCCCCAGCAGTCGAGCCACGCGAGCGCGCCTTCGTCCGGAATCACGTAGCCGACGTCCGCACCGGCGCGACGCAGTTGTTCGACCTGCTGCGTGCCGTAGTTGCCGAACATCAGCGCCGCGTGATGCTGGACGAACAGCGCGGTCGCTTCTTCCGGAAGCGTGTAATACGTGAGCAGGTTGCGTCGCAGGTCGACCAGCTTGTGCGCGACGGCAAGCGTTTGCGCGGGCGACAGGTGAAAGGGGTCGGGGTAGCGGAGTGCGAGTGCGGTGAACGAAAAATTATGCTGCGCGCTGTTGAAGTCGAGCACCTTGCCGCGGTAGCGCGGATTCCACAGTTCCAGCATCGAGCGCGGCGCGGCGGGCACCTGCCTGCGATCGTAGATCAGTCCCATCGACGAATATGTGAACGGAATCGCATAGGTCGAGCCGTTGTGCACGAGTCCGCCGATCGTCGCGAGCTGCTGGAAATTCGGTTGTTGCCGCCGACGGTTGGGGACCTGTGACAGGTCGATCGGTATGAGCAGGCCGTCGCGCGCATAGCGCTGGATCTCTGCCGTGTTGGCCGCGAGTAGGTCGTACGGCGGCGGCGACGCGCTGTGCATTCGCGTCCACAACGCTTCGTCGGAATCGACGAACGTCACTTCGACGCGTACGTGGAATTGCGTCTCAAACGCATTGACGACATCGTTGTCCGCGTAGCCGGGCCATGCAAGGACGCGCAGGACGTTGTCGTTGACGGTCTCGGGAGAAGCCGCGCACGCGGGCAGGCCCTGCAAGCCCAGCGTCAGGATGACAAACCAACGGCATACGGCCCGGCGCGCACGCCGACGCGCGCCGATTCCCCTGATCAATCGGTCCTCGCCCGCATTCCCCGTATGCATTCGACTGGCCTTTTTTAAGTCGATGCTTGAGCTTGCAACAAGACCACAAAAAATATCGCCGCGCAATTGGAACAAGCCGCACGCACACCGCGTCCGCGCGCGAAGAATCCTCAGGTGATAGGCATGACTCGACGCGTGCCGCGCGCGGTTGCAGCCACGCGGCACACGAGTGAACGCCGCGATCACGCGCGACGGATGCGCACGCATCGGCATCGCCACGACGGCGCGACGGCGCGATGGCGCCCGCCCGTCGCACTTTTCTTTTCGGGCCGCTCGTCGGACAATGTCCCGCCTCCGCCGCGCGCGGCGCCGCACCGGCCCGCGCGCGGCGCACGCATGCTCCACCCGCGCACATGAAACGCTACGAAACCCTCGCCCATACGATCGCCGACGAAATCCGCAACGGCAACCTCGCGGTCGGCACGCGCCTGCCGTCGCTGCGCCAGATCATCGCGCAGCATGGCGTGAGCCAGTCGACGGTGTTTCGCGCGTACTACCTGCTCGAACAGTGGGGGCTGATCCGCGCACGCGAACGCTCCGGCTATTACGTCGCGCCGGGCGCGAGCCCGGCGGCGCACCCACCCGCGAAACGCCGCGCGAACCGCGCCGGCGCCACGCGCAAGGTCGACATCAGCGATCTCGTGTTCTCGGTGCTCGACGCCGCGACGCAACCCGGCATCGTGCCGCTCGGCTCCGCGTTCCCCGCGCCGCAGCTGTTTCCGCTGCCGCGCCTCGCGAAATCGCTCGCGCAGGCGACGCGGCTCGTCAGCCCGTGGAGCACGGTCGTCGACCTGCCGCCGGGCAACGAGGCGCTGCGCCAGCAGATCGCGCGGCGCTATCTGGCAACCGGCGTCGCGCAACCCGTCGACGAGATCGTCGTCACGAACGGCGCGCTGGAAGCGCTGAACCTGTGCCTGATGGCCGTCACGCGGCCCGGCGACGTCGTCGCGGTCGAATCGCCCGGCTTCTATGCGGCGCTGCAGGCGATCGAGCGGCTCGACCTGCGCGCGGTCGAGATTCCCGTCGATCCGCGCACGGGCCTCGATCTCGATGCGCTCGCGAACGCGCTCGACCGGCACGACATCCGCGCGTGCTGGTTCATGACCAATTTCCAGAATCCGACCGGTGTCACGCTGTCGCTCGACAAGAAGCGCGCGCTCGTGGAGATGCTTGCCGCGCGCGAGGTGCCGCTGATCGAGGACGACGTGTACGGCGAGCTGCATTTCGGCCCTGACTATCCGCTGCCCGCGCGCGCCTTCGACAGGCACGGTCTCGTGATGCACTGCAGTTCGTTCTCGAAGACGCTCGCGCCGGGCTACCGGATCGGCTGGGCCGCCGCCGGCCGGTTCGCGGAAAAAGTGCAGCGGCTCAAGCTGATGACCACGCTGTCGGCGAGCATCCCCGCACAAGCCGGCATCGCGAACTATCTGGAGCACGGCGGCTACGATCGTCATCTGCGCAAGCTGCGCGGCGCGCTGCAGACGCAGCTCGCCCGCATGGACGACGCGCTGCGGCGCTGGCTGCCGGACGGCGTCGAGTGGGTGCGGCCGGACGGCGGATATTTCCTGTGGCTGTCGTTTCCCGATGCGATCGACGCGATGGAACTGCATCGCCAGGCGATCGCGCGCGGCATCAGCTTCGCGCCGGGGCCGCTGTTCTCGGCCGCGCACGGCTTCGAGCGCTGCGTGCGCGTGAACTTCGGCCATCCGTGGAGCCGCGACATCGAACGCGCGATCCGCGTGCTTGGCGAACTGGTCGCCGAGCCCGCTGTACGCAAGGCCGGTTGAGCCCGCACGCAGGCGGCCGCCGCCGTGCAGCCGACGCACGCACGGGTTACAGTGCACCTCTCTTCGCTCCCTCGACCCATCTCATGAGCGCATTGCCGTACCTCGATCACGCCGCGCTGCTGACGCTCGCCGCCGAAGCCGCCGGCGTCACGCAGCCGTGCACCTGTACTAAGACCCCGCTTGCCGGTTGGACGAGCCTGCCGCTGTCGCTGCAGGACACGCAACTCGTCGAAGTGGCGACGCTCGCGCCGCCCGACGACCCCGAGCCGACCTACGACGAATTCCATCCGGACGGCACGCGCTACTGGTCCGACCGCGCGCCGATCGCGCCGCGCCACTTTCCGTACAACCGTTGCAACGTCGGCCGCTGCGTGTCGTGCGGGCGGCTGTTCCTGCGCTACCAGGAAGGCGGCGGCTACTTCATCGACCAGCGCATCCGCGCGCTCGATCCGGCCTTGATCGTCGACGCGCAAGCGCAAGCCTGAACCCGACGGGGGCATGCGCAACGCATGCCCGACGGCGGCCGACGCATCGCCGATCTGCTGCGCCCTTTTCGTCCCGATCTGCTGCTTGTCCCGCCGCCCCGCGTTCCCTACGCTGTCTCCGGTTGCCCGACACCCGTCGCAACGTCCCCTTCCGAGCGGCGCGCGCCCTGCACCGCCGCTCCTCTCGCGTATCACGTCATGTACCGATATACCGATTTCGACCGGGCGCTCGTGCACAGCCGCGCCGCCCAGTTCCGCGACCAGCTCGAACGCTGGCAGCACGGCACGCTGAGCGAGGACGCGTTCCGGCCGTTGCGCCTGCAGAACGGCTGGTACGTGCAGCGCCACGCGCCGATGCTGCGCGTGGCCGTGCCGTACGGCGAACTGTCGAGCGCGCAGCTTCGCGTGCTGGCCCGGATCGCACGCGACTACGACGTGCCCGACGACGCCACCTATCGCGCCGCCCGCGACGCGCAGGCGCTGCTCGGCACGCTGCGCCTGCCGATCCGCAACGCGCACTTCACGACCCGCACCAACGTGCAGTTCAACTGGATTCCGCTCGCGAAGGCGGCCGACGTGATGGACCTGCTCGCGACCGTCGACATGCACGGGATCCAGACGAGCGGTAATTGCATCCGCAACATTTCGTGCGACGAGCGCGCGGGCGTCGCGCCGGACGAGATCGCCGATCCGCGTCCGTTCGCCGAAGTGATGCGCCAGTGGACGACGCTGCATCCGGAATTCGCGTTCCTGCCGCGCAAGTTCAAGATCGCGATCACGGGCGCGGCCGAGGACCGTGCGGCAACCGACTGGCACGACGTCGGGCTGAAACTCGTGCGCAACGACGCGGGCGAACTCGGCTTTCGCGTGAGCGCCGGCGGCGGCATGGGCCGCACGCCGCTGATCGCGACGCTGCTGCGCGCGTTCCTGCCGTGGCAGCACGTGATGAACTACATCGAGGCGATCGTCCGCGTCTACAACCGCTACGGACGGCGCGACAACAAGTACAAGGCACGCATCAAGATCCTCGTGAAGAGCGAGGGCCAGCGCTACATCGACGACGTCGAGGAAGAGTTTCGCCAGATCGTCGAGCATGACGGCGGTCCGCACACGATCCCGCAGGCCGAATTCGACCGCATCGCGGCATCGTTCGAGCCGCCGCGCATCGCGCCGCGCACGCTCGACCTGCAGGATGCCGAAGCGCGCATGGCCGCGCACGCCGGTCGCCATCCGGCCTTCGCGCGGTGGCTGGCGCGCAACGTCGCCGCGCACCGCGACCCGGCGCTGAGGATCGTCACGCTGTCGTTCAAGCGCCGCCTGCAGGCGCCCGGCGACGCGTCGCCCGAGCAGCTCGACGCGCTCGCCGAACTCGCCGACCGCTTCTCGGCCGGCGAAGCGCGCGTCACGCATACGCAGAACGTGGTGCTGCCGTGGGTGCACGTCGACGACCTGTTCCTGCTGTGGGAACACGCGCGCGCAATCGGTCTCGCCAGCGCGAACGTCGGACTCCTGACCGACATGATCGCGTGCCCGGGCGGCGATTTCTGCGCGCTTGCGAACGCGCGCTCGATTCCGATCGCCGACGCGATCGCCGAACGATTCCAGGATCTCGACATGCTGCACGACGTCGGCGACATCGACCTGCACATCAGCGGCTGCATCAACTCGTGCGGCCACCATCACAGCGGGCACATCGGCATCCTCGGCGTCGACAAGGACGGCGCCGAGTGGTACCAGGTGACGCTCGGCGGCTCGGACGGTTCGAGCGCGAGCGGCCCCGCGCGGCCGGGCAAGGTGATCGGCCCATCGTTCTCGGCGGACGAGATCGTCGATGTCGTGGACGCGCTCGTCAACGTCTATCTCGACGCGCGGCTCGACGCCGACGGCCGCGGCGAACGATTCATCGACACGGTGCGCCGCATCGGCGTCGAGCCCTTCAAGGTTGCGGCAAACGACGCACGTCACCAGGCGGAGCACGCATGAACGCGACCGACCCAAACACCCACGCACGCATCCGGCTGCTGACGCCGGCCGAACACGCCGACGACACGCACTCGCCCGACACGGCGACGCTCACGACCCTGACGATCGGCAACGACGAGGAACTGGCGCCGCTCGCGGAGCGGATCGCGCAGGCCGCGCGCATCGACCTGCACTTCCCGTCCTTCACCGACGGCCGCGCATACAGCCAGGCGTATCTGCTGCGCAAGCGCTTCGGCTTCGCCGGCGACCTGCGCGCGACGGGCGACGTGCTGATCGACCAGTTGCTGCTGATGGAACGCACCGGGTTTTCGAGCGCGGTGCTCGGCGCCGATGCCGATCTCGCGGCCGCGCGCCGGCAGCTCGACCGGTTTCCCGGCTTCTATCAGCGCGACGCGAGAACGGTAGCGCCGCGGCAGGACGCGGCGACGCAGACGGCGCAATGAAAACGGGCGGCCCGCAGGCCGCCCGTCCGATGAACGACAACCGCGCCCGCCGCGAAGCGGGCGCCGGCGTTCAGCGCGCCGCCACCGGCTTGCCGAACGCGCCGAGGATCTTCTTCTCGAGCGCGATGTAGTCGTGGCCGAAGTGGTGGTCGCCGCCCGTCTTGATCACGTCGGCGCCGGTATTCGCGAGCGCCGGACACATCGTGTCCTTCTCTTCCGCGCCGTAGAAACACTGCACGAGCTGCGGCGGCACCTTCGCGATTTCCGGCGCGACCTTCATCGCCTTGTCGCTCGCCGGCATGCCGAGCCAGCCCGTCACGCGGATCTGGAAGTCCGCCGCCGGCGCGAAGCCGAGCAGCGACATCACCGCGACCTTGTCGCGCAGGTCGGCCGGCAGCCGGTTGTATGCGAACGGCATCACGTCCGCGCCGAACGAGTAGCCGACCAGCGCCACGCGGTTCGCATGCCAGCGCGCCATGTACGTGCGCATCACGCGCGCCAGGTCGCGGCTCACCTGCGCGGGCGGCTTCTCGCTCCAGAAATAGCGCAGGCTGTCGATGCCGACGACCGACACGCCGTCGCGTTGCAGCGCCTCGGCGATCGTCTTGTCGAGATCGCGCCAGCCGCCGTCGCCCGAGATCACGATCGCGAGGCGGTCGCTGCCGCCCTTGGCCGGCAGCTCGACGAGCGGCAGGTCCGACACGTCGAGCTCGTCGCTGCTGCTGGTGTCATGCAGGTGCGACGTGACGAGCGACACGAGCTTCGCGGTGTCGCCGGCCGCGGCCGTTTCGACGAAGCCCGGCATCGCGCGGCGCACGATCGTCGGATCGGGCGGGCACGGCTTGAAGCGCGCATCGAGCTTCGCCGCCGGCGCGACCGACACGACGCCGGCGATGGTGTTTTCCGGCGCCATCGACAGGATCTGCTTCGCGATCGCGCCGCCCTGGCCCATGCCCGCGACGATCGGCGTGTAATAGCGCGCCGATTGCGCGAGGCGTTCGAGCTGGTGGCTGACCGCCTCGGCGTCGCCGTCGAGGTGATGACAGGTTTCCTGCTTCGCGGCGAGGTTCGCCGCATAGCGTTCCGAATCCACGCCGACGGTCATCGCGCCCGCTTTCGCGAGTGCATCGGCCGCCTGCTGGTCGGCGGCGCCCCAGCCCCGCTCACGCGAGAACAGCACGACGAAGCCGCGCAGCGGGCCGCCCGGCTTCGTCACGGTCACGGGACCGTAGCGGCCGCCCGATACGGTTTCCGGCTGCGCCGCGAGCGCGGCGCCGGCCAACATCATTCCCGCACAGGCGAGCGCCGCCTGCGCGATACCCTTCTTCAACATCATGAACGCCGACCTCCAGCCAGCAGGGACAGATCCGCGAGCGTGACGAACACGCCGACCGAGCCCGAGGCCGCGAGATAGCGCGGCTCCCAGTGCGGCTCGAACTTGCTCTTGAATGCACGCAAGCCACGGAAGTTGTAGAAGCGGCCGCCGAAGCGCCAGACCATCAGCCCGAACCGGTGCCACGGCGACGGCATCTTCGCCGCCCCCATCCCCGAGAACGGCGCGATGCCCAGGCTCAGCTTGCGGAATCCCGCTTCCTTCAGATGCAGCGCGAGCTGCGTAAACAGATACTCCATCGCATACGGCGACGCGTCCGGCAGATGACGCATCACGCCGACCGTCGCCTCGGTGTTGAGGTCGGTCGTCATGAACGTGACGAAGGCGATCGGCTTGTCGGCCTGGCGCACGAGCATCACCGACTGCGTCGCGAGATAGCCGTCGTGGAACGCGGCCACCGAGAAACTCTTCTCGCGCGCGTCGCGGCTGTCGAGCCAGCCGTCGGAGATGTCGCGCAGCGACGGCAGCGCGGCCGGCACGTCGCACGGCGCGATCACCTCGACCGTCAGCGCGTCCTTGTCGCCGCGGCGCAGCGCATAGCGCAGGTGCGACCGGTTCGAACCCTTCAGGTCGAACCGGTCGAGCGCGATGTGGGCTTCCTCGCCGAGCTTCATCAGCGTGAGCCCGGCGTCGAGATACAGCGGCAGCGCATTCGCGCGCACCTGGTAGAACGCCGCGCGGCCGCTGTGCGCGTGCGCCAGCGCGATGAACTTGCTGATCAGCGCCGGCCATTCCTCGCGCGGCCCGACCGGGTCGTGCAGCGCGGCCCACGTGCGGCCGTTTTTCGCGTACATCAGGAACGCGCGGCGCGATTCGGAAAACAGGAACGACTTGTCGCCCATCAGCGCGAGGCCCGCATCGCTGCATTCCTGCGCGCGGATGATCTGCTCCGCGTCGACCAGGTCCTGCTCGGCGGGCTTCACGAAACGTCCGGGCGCCGGCCGCAGCAGCTGCCACAGCGCGAACATCGCGACGAACACGCCGGCCGCGAGCGTCGCGCGCAGCGCCCGCGGCGCGCGTGCGTCGAACGAGAAATGCGACCACAGATCGCGCGTGTAAGGCACGTCGCGGAACGCGAAGCACAGCACCCACACCGCGAGGATCAGCACCATCGTCACCGACACGAACCAGCTCACCGTGAAGCGCTCGGCGAGCAGCGACGAATGCCGGTTGAAGCGGCGGCGGCTGACGAGCAGCAGCACCAGCAGCGTGCCGAGCACGCCGGCCTCGACGAACGCGAGGCCCTTCGCCAGCGACAGCGCGAGGCTCGCGAGCGTCAGCGCGAAGGTCATCCACCATGCGCCGTCGAGCCGGCGCAGCAGCCCGCGCGCGACGAACAGCAACGCGACGCCCAGCACGCTGCAGATCACCTGCGAGCCTTCGAGCACCCACAACGGGACGATGTTGCGCAGGATCGCGATCCGGTACCAGAACGCAGGCGTCGCGCTCGAAATCACCAGCATGCTGCCGACCGCGAAGGTCACCAGGCTCAGGAACAGCGGCGCCAGCTGCGACACGCGCGCGGCCTGCCGCGACACGAGCCGGCGGCGCAGCGCGCGGCCCTCGAAACCGGCCAGCAGGCCGGCCGACAACACGAGCGGCACGCCGAAGTAGATCGCGCGATAGGCGATCAGCGCGGCGACCATCGCATGCGCGGGCACTTCACGGCCCAGCGTGAAGACCATCGCCGCTTCGAACACGCCGATCCCGCCCGGCGTATGGCCGATCATCCCGAGCAGCAGCGCGGCCGCGTATACGGTGATGAAGGTCGGGAGACCGACCGGCGCGGCCGGCAGCAGCACCCACAGCGTCAGGCCGGCGGCCACGACGTCGAGCACCGCATAGACCACCTGCGCGACGAGGTCGCGCCGCGCCGGAACGTCGAACGAGAGCCACTTGAAGCGCGTGACGACCGGGCGCGCGGTGTTGCCGCACATCATCGTCATCACGGCCAGCACGACGAGCAGCGCGGCGCCGCTCCACGTGAGGACGCCGGGCGCGACATGCAGCATCGCGGCGAGCGTCTGCGGCACGCAGACCATGCCGACCGCCGTCATCAGCACCAGCGCGAGCGCGAGCGTGCCGCTCGTGAATACCGTCATGCGGCCGATCTGCGCCGGCGTGACGCCCGACACGCCGTACACGCGCGCGCGCACGGCGCCGCCCGTCAGCGCGCCGAAGCCGGTCGCGTTGCCGAGCGCGGACCCGGCGATCGCGCCGATCCACAACGCGACGCGCGGCACCTTCGCGGCGACATAGCGCAGGCCGACCGCGTCGCGGGCGACGAGCGCGAGATAGCTGAGGGCCGTCGCGGCCAGCGACGCGCCCCACTCTTCGGCGGACATGTGACGCAACTCGCGGATCACCGACCGGTAGTCGACGGATTCCGACAGGTGCTGGAAAACCACGATCAGCAGCAGCCCGATGCCGAGCGCGAGCAGCGGCGACAGCACGCGTTCGTTGCGGATCAGCGCCCGGACACGGGCGATCACCGCCGCGGCGCGGCCGGGCGAACCAGGGTGGCGGGAAGACATAGGTTGTTCAGTGGTGGTGCATAGCGAGTCGCGGCGCGGGTTGGCCCGGCGGCGACATATCGGGTTGTTCTGCGTGGGCGGTCGGCCGAAGACGGAGGCAGGCGGCGCCTGGATCAGAACTTACGAGTATACGGAATTTATATTACAGAATCTTTCAAGTTCGGATTGTGCGGTTTTGTGGCACGCGAGGCGCATCAATACCGCATCAAAATCGTGGGTTCGACACACGCAAGGTGCGCATGATACCGGGAACCGACCGGGTTTTCTCATCAGATGAATGACTTGTGATGCATTTGGGAGAAATTCTCCGGCCCGGCCGGGCGAGCGAGGGCAAAACCGCGACCGGGCGCGGGTTTCAGCGAATAGGGACGGATCGTCGCGCCGCGCCCTTCGTCACTTCGTCACTTCGTCACTTCGCCCGCTCGTGCGCCGCGAGCCCGATCGCCTTGTAGTCGTAGGTCGGATAGAACTCCGTCCGGTACGCGCCCCAGGCCGTGTCCTCGAGCACGCGATTGACCTCCCGCACCCGCGACGCCGGCAACCGCAGCACGACGATCTGCCCGATTCCCATCGCTACCGTCCAGCTCACCACCTCGACGCCCGGCGGCGGAAACGCCTTGTAGAACCCCTGTTTCGCGAGCTGCGCGTTCAGCTCGGCGAGCGGGCGCGACTGGTCGTGCTTCAGGAAGACCGTCAAGAGCACCGCGTTGTCGGGCGTCGCGGCGGCCGTGCCGGCCGGTACCGTCGACGTCTGCCCGACGGCCGGCGCGCCGCAGAATGCGGCCGCGGCCAGCGATGCGACGATCGCAAGGGTTCGAAGCGGGTGATTCCGGCGTGCCGTCATGACGCGACTCCGTGGCTGCATGGATGACGCCGTCATCATGCGCCGTCCCGCGCATCGCTGCAGCGTGCGCGCTCGTCGGTGCCGGCCCGTTCGCGCAGCACGCCCGGAGGAAATGATCGCGAAGATGCCACGCCGGCAGCCCGGGCCGCCGGCGGTTTCGGCTTGCCGGCCGCCGTGTCGGGCCGGCAAGCCCGCACGGCCGTATCGCCCGCGCTCAATACACGTCCCGCATGTAGCGCCGCGCCTTCGAAAGCCGCGCGACGTAGTCGTTCGCGGCTTCGTCCGACATCCCGCCGTGCTCGGCGACGACCGCCTTCAGCGCGGTATCGACGTCCTTGGCCATGCGTGCGGCGTCGCCGCACACGTAGAAGTGCGCGCCCTCCTCCAGCCACTTGTACAGCTCGGCGCCCTGCTCGCGCATCCGGTCCTGCACGTAGATCTTGTCGGCCTGGTCGCGCGAGAACGCGAGATCGAGCCGCGTGAGGAAACCGCTGTCGCGCATCGCGCTCAGTTCGTCGCCGTAGTAGAAGTCGGTCTGCGCATGCTGCTCGCCGAAGAACAGCCAGTTGCGTCCGCGCGCGCCGCGCGCCTGCCGCTCGTGCAGGAAGCCGCGGAACGGCGCGACGCCGGTGCCGGGTCCGACCATCACGACGGGCACGTCGCCGTTCACCGGCGGCCGGAAATGCGCGGACTTCTGCACGAACACCGGCACGCGGCCGTCATCCGCGCGATCGGCGAGGAACGTCGACGCGACGCCTTTGCGCGCGCGCCGGCCGTTGTGATAGCGCACGGCCGACACCGTCAGGTGAATCTCGCCCGGGTGCGCGCTCGGGCTCGACGCGATCGAATACAGGCGCGGCTGCAGCCGCTTCAGCATCCCGACCAGCTCCGTGCCCGACAGATCGACCGGGAACTCGTGCAGCACGTCCGCGAGTTGTTGCCCCCACAACCATTGCTTCAGGTCGGCCTTGCGATCGTCGCCGAGCAGCGCCTTCAGCGCGCCGTTCGCGCTGCGCGACGCGATGAACGCGAGCGTGTCGGGATGCGGGCGCGTGATGTCGAAGTGGCGCGCGAGCGCATCGCCGAGCCGCACGTCGCCGATGCCCGCGACCGACACGGGCGCATCGGCCTTCAGCGCGGTGACGGACAGCAGCTCGTCGACCAGCTCCGGGCAGTTGGTCGGCCACACGCCGAGCGCGTCGCCGGTTTCGTATTCGAGGTTCGCGCCTTCGGTCGACAGCGACACGTAGCGCGTGTCCTTCGCGGCGCCCGGCCGGTTGAGCCGCAGGTTCGCGACGAGCTTCGACGGCGCCGGATGCGCCTTGGTCGGCAGCAGCCCCGACGCGCTCACCCCGGCGGACGGCACAGCGTGCAGCGCGGCATCCGCTTCCTTGATCCGGGCAACCACGCGTTCGAGCCACTGGTCCGCATCGCGCTGGAACTCGACGTCGCAATCGACGCGCGCGCACAGGCGCGCCGCGCCGAGTTCCGCGAGCCGCGCGTCGAGCCGGCGGCCGTGCCCGCAGAACTGGTCGTAGTTGCGATCGCCGAGCGCGAGCACCGCGAAGTGCACGCCCTCGAGGCGCGCGGCGCTGCCGGCCTGCAGCGCATCCCAGAACTCGCTGCCGTTGTCGGGCGCGTCGCCGTCGCCGAACGTGCTCGTCATCAGCAGCACGTATTGCGCGCCGGCCAGCGACGCAACCGGATAGTCGGACATGCACGCGGTGCGGATCTCGAAGCCGGCGTTCATCAGCTGCGTCGCGTAGTCCTCGGTCAGCGACTCGATGTTGCCCGTCTGCGACGCCCACAGCAGCACGACCTTCGGCCGCATGCGCACGATCCGCACGCCGCCGGGCGCGGCGGCCTCGGACGGCAGCGCGGGCGCGGCACCGTCCGATGCGTGGGCAGGCACCGAGCGGCTGAACAGCCCCGCGAGCATCCCCTCGACCCAGAACCGCACCGGCGGCGCGAGCGGCGCGCCGGCCGGCAGCACCGGCACGCCGCCGTCGCGCCGCCCGGCGCTCGCCTTCAGCCCGCTGACGAGGCCGGCCACGTACAGGCGCTCCGTATCGGAGAGCGGCGGCGGCGCGAGATCGGCCACGCCGAGCGCGGCCGCGAAAGTGTCGAGGTCTGCCATGTCGGATTCCTGTGAAGCCGTGATCTGCGCCGACGCGGGCGCGGGCCGCGCGTTGGTAGCCGAGGCATCGGGTCGCGCCGTGTCGTCGTCGGCAGCGGACGCGAACGCGTCCGTGTCGACGCGCGTCAGCGCGACCGCGCAATATTTCAGTTCGGGCTGCTGAGATTCCGGATCGATCGCGTCGTTCGTCACCGCATTGATGCACAGGTCGTCGCCGTACACGTCGTTCCAGTGCATCGGCGCGAAGCAGTTGCCGCGCCGCACGCGCTCGGTCACGACGGCCGGCAGCACCGCGCGGCCGCGCGCCGAGCGAATCTCGACGCTGTCCTTCGTCGCAATGCCGAGCGCGTTCGCATCGTCCGGATGCAGTTCGACGAACGGGCGCGGATTGAGCTTGTTCAGCATCGCGACCTTGCCCGTCTTCGTCATCGTGTGCCATTGATGCTGCAGCCGGCCGGTGTTCAGCACGATCGGGAACGTGTCGTCGGGCAGTTCGGCCGGCGCGACGTGCGGCCGCGCGAGGAAGCGCGCCTTGCCCGACGCCGTCGGAAACGCAATACGCGGCGCGTCGTGCCCGTCGGCCGCCTGGCGCGGCGTCTGGCTCACGCCGTCGTTCAGATAGCGGATCGGGTGCCGCTCGCGCGCCGTGCCCGGCGCGACCGGCCATTGCACGGGGCCGTCGCGCAGCGCCGCGTGGCTCGCGCCGCGCAGGTCGTAGCCGGTCGCCGGATTCGAAAACCGCACGATCTCGTCGAACACGTCGGCCGCCGACGCATACTCGAACGCATCGCCGAAGCCCATCGCGCGCGCCACTTCCGCGACGATGCGCCAGTCCGGCAGCGCGTCGCCGGGCGGCGCGACCGCGGCACGCATCAGCGTCATGTTGCGCTCGGAATTGACCATCACGCCGTCGCCCTCGGCCCACAGCGCGCCAGGCAGCAGGATGTCCGCGTAGCGGTTGGTCTCGGTGTCGAGGAATGCGTCCTGCGCGATCACGAGCTCCGCGGCCTGCAGCCCCGCGATCACCTTCTGCCGGTTCGGCACGGTCGCAACCGGATTCGTGCAGACGATCCAGCACGCCTTGATGTCGCCGGCCGCCATTCGCTCGAACAGGTCGACCGTGCCGCGGCCGGCGTCCTTGCGCAGCGTACCGGCCGGCACACGCCACAGGTTTTCGACGAAGCGCCGGTCGTCGTCGGACAGCACCGAGCGCTGGCCCGGCAGGCCGGGGCCCATGTAGCCCATCTCGCGCCCGCCCATCGCATTCGGCTGGCCGGTCAGCGAGAATGGCCCGCTGCCCGGGCGGCAGATCGCGCCGGTCGCGAGATGCAGGTTGCAGATCGCGTTGGTGTTCCACACGCCATGCGTGCTCTGGTTGAGTCCCATCGTCCAGCAGCTCATCCATTCCTGCGCGTCGCCGATCCATTGCGCGGCCGTGCGAATGTCGGCTTCCGCGAGACCGGTGATTGCCGCGACGCGCTCGGGCGTGTAGTCGGCGAGAAACGCGGGCATCGCGTCCCAACCTTCGGTGTACGTATCGATGAACGCGGCATCGGTGCGGCCGTTCGCGTGCAGCAGATGCAGCAACCCGTTGGTCAGCGCCAGATCGGTGCCGGGCCGGATCTGCAGGAACAGGTCGGCCTTGTCGGCAGTGCCGGTGCGGCGCGGATCGACGACGATCAGCTTCGCGCCGGCCTTCACGCGATCCATCATGCGCAGGAACAGGATCGGGTGGCAGTCGGCCATGTTCGCGCCGATCACGAAGAACAGGTTCGCGCGATCGAAATCCTGATACGACCCGGGCGGGCCGTCCGCACCGAGCGACTGCTTGTAGCCCGTGCTCGCGCTCGCCATGCACAGGCGCGAGTTCGACTCGATGTTGTGGGTGCCGACGAAGCCCTTCGCGAGCTTGTTCACGAGGTATTGCGCCTCGATCGACATCTGCCCCGACACGTAGAACGACAACGCATCGGGCCCGTGCGCGTCGAGCACCGCGCGCAGCCGCCGCGCGGTCTCGACGATCGCGTCGCGCGCCGGCAGCGGCACGAGGTCGTCCTCGCGCGCGCGCCGCACGAACGCGCGGTCGAGCCGCCCGGAACGGCGCAACGCGACGTGCGCCGACGAGCCCTTCGTGCACAGCCGCCCGAAGTTGGTCGGATGATCGGAGTCGCCGGACACCTTGACGACTTCGTCATCCTCGACGTGCAGCACCATTCCGCAGCCGACGCCGCAGTATGGGCACACGCTCTTGACGGAGGTGGCGGTCATGCGTGCTCCGTCGGCGCTCAGACGGCGATCCACACGAAACCGTCCTCGACCCGCGACGGATACGCGTGCACCGATTTCTCGGGGGATTCG
The DNA here is from genome assembly GCF_001521985.1 of Burkholderia sp. RF4-BP95. NCBI lineage: Bacteria > Pseudomonadati > Pseudomonadota > Betaproteobacteria > Burkholderiales > Burkholderiaceae > Burkholderia > Burkholderia sp. RF4-BP95. Next base: position 27,479 of record NZ_LOSX01000047.1, read on the forward strand.
AGGCATTCGCCGGTCCGCAGGTCGAAATGCTGCTTGTACAGCGGCGACGCGACCACCACGCGCTCGCCGAGGCTGCCGATCAGCCCGCGCGACATCACGGCCGCTTGCGACACCGGATCGACGTTGTCGATCGCGAACACGCCGCCTTCCTCGGCATGCGCGACATGAAACACGGCGACCTGCTCGCCGTTGACGAGCGCGCACACGCCGGTGTTCGGCACGATGTCGTCGAGCGGGCACACGCGGGTCCAGGACAGGTGAAGACGATCGTTCATGATGGGCTCCTTGAAAAAGACGCGGCTGTCGGTCAGCGTCAGACGGTTGCGGGTTCGGCGACGACGGGAATCGCAACGGGCCTGCCGCCCGCGCGCTCGTCGGGTGTGGCGGGACGGATCTGGCCGCGCGTTTCGACGAACGCGATGGTCGCATCGGGCGCGTCGCTGTTCACGAAATGGCGGAAGCGCTTGCGCGTTTCCGGATCGGTGACGGCCTTCTTCCACTCGCATTCGTAGGTGTCGACCACGTGCTGCATGTCGGCCTCGAGTTCGGCCGCGATCCCGAGCTTGTCGTGCACGACGACGTCGGTCAGGTAGTCGAGCCCGCCTTCGAGGTTGTCGCGCCACACGCTGGTGCGCTGCAGCCGGTCGGCGGTGCGCACGTAGAACATCAGGAAGCGGTCGATGTAGCGGATCAGCGTGGCGCGGTCGAGATCGGACGCGAGCAGTTCCGCATGGCGCGGCTTCATCCCGCCGTTGCCGCACACGTACAGGTTCCAGCCCTTCTCGGTCGCGATGATGCCGATGTCCTTGCCCTGCGCTTCCGCGCACTCGCGCGTGCAGCCCGACACGCCGAACTTGATCTTGTGCGGCGCGCGCAAGCCCTTGTAGCGGTTCTCGATGTCGATCGCGAGGCCGACCGAATCGTCGACGCCATAGCGGCACCACGTCGAACCGACGCACGACTTCACGGTGCGCACCGACTTGCCGTACGCATGCCCCGATTCGAAGCCGGCCGCGATCAGCGCTTCCCAGATCGACGGCAGCTGCTCGACGCGCGCGCCGAACAGGTCGACGCGCTGGCCGCCCGTGATCTTCGTGTAGAGCCCGTATTTCTTCGCGACCTGGCCGACCGCGATCAGCCCTTCCGGCGTCACCTCGCCGCCCGGCATGCGCGGCACGACCGAGTACGTGCCGTCGCGCTGGATGTTCGCGAGGTAGTAGTCGTTCGAATCCTGCAGCCCCGCATGCTCCTTCTTCAGCACGAACTCGTTGAAGCACGACGCGAGGATGCCCGCCACCGCCGGCTTGCACACGTCGCAGCCGAGCCCGTGGCCGTGCTTCGCGAGCAGTTCGTCGAACGTCGTGATGCGCTCGACGCGGATCAGATGGAACAATTCCTGGCGCGAATGCGGGAAGTGCTCGCACAGATGGTTGTTGACCGCGAGGCCCTGCTTCTTCATCTCGGCCTTCATGATCTGCGTGACGAGCGGCACGCATCCGCCGCATGACGTGCCCGCGCCCGTGCACGACTTCAATGCGCCCAGGCTCGTCGCGCCATCCGCCACCGCCGCGCAGATCTGCGACTTCGACACGTTGTTGCACGAGCAGATCTGCGCGCCGTCCGGCAGCGCGTCGACACCGATCGCCGGCTTCGCCGCGCCGTCCGACGACGGCAGGATCAGGAATTCCGGCGACTCGGGCAACTCGATGCGATTCAGCATCATCTGCAGCAGCGTGCCGTATTCGGCCGCATCGCCGACCATCACCGCGCCGTGCAGGAACTTGCCGCAGTCCGACACCACCAGTTTCTTGTAGACCTGGCGGCGTTCGTCCGCGTACTGGTAGGTGCGGCTGCCGGCCGTCGCGCCGTGCGCGTCGCCGATGCTCGCGACGTCGACGCCCATCAGCTTCAGCTTGGTGCTCATGTCGGCACCGGCGAATGCGGCGTCGGCCGCTTCTTCCGTGTCGCCGCCGAGCTGCTTCGCGACCACGCGCGCCATGTCGTAGCCCGGTGCGACGAGGCCGTACACCATTCCGTTCCAGGCCGCGCATTCGCCGATCGCGTAGATGTCGGCGTCGCTCGTGCGGCACGCGTCGTCGATCGCGACGCCGCCGCGCGGGCCGATTTCCAGACCGCACGCACGCGCCAGTTCGTCGCGGGCGCGGATGCCGGCCGAGAACACGATCATGTCGGCGTCGAGATGCGAGCCGTCGGCGAACGCCATCCGGTGCGTGCCTTCGTCGCCGTCGACGATCTCGAGCGTGTTCTTGCCCGTATGCACGGTCACGCCGAGCGCCTCGATCTTCGCGCGCAGCATCCGGCCACCGCCGTCGTCGACCTGCACCGCCATCAGCCGCGGCGCGAATTCGACGACGTGCGTGTCGAGCCCCATGTCGCGCAACGCCTTCGCGCATTCGAGGCCGAGCAGCCCGCCGCCGATCACCACGCCGCACTTCGCGTGCGTGCCCCACGCCTGCATCGCTTCGAGATCCTCGATCGTTCGGTACACGAAGCAACCGGCGCGATCGCGGCCCGGCACTGGCGGCACGAACGGACGCGAGCCCGTCGCGAGCACCAGCTTGTCGTACGCGAGCGTTTCGCCGGACGCGAGCGTGACCGTGTGCGCGGCACGGTCGATCGACGCGACCCGGGCGTTCAGGCGCAGGTCGAACTGCGGATGACGCTCGAAGAAGCCGGGTTCGACGAGCGACAGATCGTCCGCCGATTTGCCCGCGAAGAATTCCGACAGGTGCACGCGGTCGTACGCCGGGCGCGGTTCCTCGCCGAGCACCGTGACCTGCAGCGTGCCCGCCGCGCCGGCTTGCGCAGCGACGCATTCGAGGAGCTTGTGGCCGACCATCCCGTGGCCGATGACGATGAGTTTCATGATGACGTGTCCTTCGGTCGATCAGTTCGCGACGCTGGCGGCGGCCAGCGCGCGATCGCGCAGCTCGGCCTCGCGTGCCTTGTGTTCTTCGCTGAAGCGCACGGCCATCGCGCACAATGCGGTCGCGGTGACGGCGAGCCCGAGCAGGCTCAGCGTGTGCTGCACGTCGCCGACGCCCTTCAGCAGGAACGCCGCGGCCACCGCGCCGACGTTGCCGCCCGCGCCGACGATCCCCGCGACGCCGCCGAGCGCCTTGCGATCGATGAACGGCACGAGCGCATAGGTCGCGCCGCAGGCCATGTGCGTGAAGAGGCCGAAGGTCAGCATCGCGACGAGCGCCATGCCGATGCCTTGCGCATGCGAGAACCAGATCAATCCGAGCCCTTCGCCGACGATCAGCGCGCACAGCAGCGTGGCGCGCACGTCGAGGCTGCGGCGTGCGGCGATCTTGTCCGACAGCCAGCCGCCGAGCGCGCGGGCGAACAGCGCGAGCAGCCCGAACATCCCGACCGCGAAGCCGGCGTCCTTCAGCGACAGCTTGAAGTGATCGACGTAGTACAGCGCCGCGATGTTGTGGATGAACACCTCGACGCCGAAGCACGCGCCGTACGTGACGAACAGCATCCACACGCGATAGTTGCCGCATGCGGCGAAGAAGCTCGCCCAGCCGCCCTTCTTGCCGCTGTCGACCGTCACGCCCTGCTTGCGCAGCGCGACGAAATCGCCTTGCGGGCAGTCCTGCGTGAAGCGCCAGTACGCCCAGGCCATCGCGAGCATCGCGACGCCCGGCACGACGAGCGCGATGCGCCACGACGCGTCGTCGCCGAAGCCGAGCATCAGGCCGGCGGCGACGAGCAGCGGCATCATCGCCTGCGTCGCGCCCGCGCCCGCGTTGCCCCAGCCGGCCGTCGTCGCGTTCGCGGTGCCGACCACGTTCGGCGCGAACATCACCGACGTGTGGTACTGCGTGATCACGAAGCCCGCGCCGATCGCGCCGATGCCGAGCCGGCAGATCAGGAACGTCAGGTAGTCGTGCGAGAACGACACCGCGAACACGGGAATCGCGCCGAGCACGAGCAGCCCGACATACACGCGGCGCGGGCCGAAGCGGTCGCACAGCGGGCCGACCAGCAGCCGCACGGCGATCGTCGCGGCCACCGCGGCGATGTTGATGTTCGCGACCTGGGCCGCGGTGAGGTGAAATTCGCGCGCAATCAGCGGCATCAGCGGCGCACACGCGAACCACGCGAAGAAGCATACGAAGAACGCCATCCACGTCATGTGGAACGCGCGCATCGGCGCGGTGCGGAAGCTGAAGAGATCGATACGGGTAGCTTTGTCGGTCATGTCATCCGCCAAACGAAAAACGGCGTCCTGCACACCCGGTCTCGTCGAGACCCGATGTGTAGGACGCCGTTGCCCATGAAGCCCGTTTCCGGGCGCGTCGGTAATCGGTACTGCGGACGAATCGCCGTTGATCCGCCCGGACGAGCTTACGCAAACGCCATGCCATGTCGGCCCGAATCGCACCGGCGGCCCCGTCGCACAAGGCGCGCGGGCCGCCGGGCGCGTGGCGGCGGTGCGCGGCGCGCGATGCGTCGCGATGCAGCCAGGCACAGATGTGGTGCGCTGCAGCACTGTCGCCGTGCGACATCGCGGTGCGCGATGACGGGGCGCGATGCACGTCGATGCGGCATCGCGTGCGCCGCGTCCCCGCTGCCGCATGCGTGCCGGCCTCCGTCGCCCGGGGCGTCGCGCCGCGCATGTCGCCGCGCTCGCCGCCGCGCTAGGTCAGGTTGGCCCGGATATTGCTGAATTCCGTCCACACACCGGCAACGGCGCCGGTGGGCAGTCCCCGCAAATCGGCCCGCCATCGCAGGCGGGCGCAGCAGATCAGGACAACGACGTCCCCCCGTGCGCGGCACGGCCGGATGCCATGGTCACGTCGACCGCCCGCCGCCGCAAGCAACAACGCGTTATCGACAGCCGCTCGCTCGCACGCACGCGGCAATGGAACACGACATGACGACTGGAAAAGTCACGCTGCTGGGCGCCGGCCCCGGCGATCCCGATCTCCTCACGCTGAAGGCCGTGAAAGCGCTGGCGGCCGCCGACGTGCTGCTGCTCGACGATCTCGTCGCGCCCGGCATCGTCGAACTCGCGCCGCACGCGCGCGTGATCCGCGTCGGCAAGCGCGGCGGCTGCCGCTCCACGCCGCAGGCATTCATCGAGAAACTGATGCGCCGCCACGCGCTGCGCGGCGCGCACGTCGTGCGCGTCAAGGGCGGCGACGCGCTGCTGTTCGGCCGCGCCGGCGAGGAACTCGCGACGCTGCGCGCCGCCGGGATTCCGGTGGACATCGTCAACGGCATCTCGTCGGGCTTCGCGGCCGCCGCGAGCCTCGGCGTCTCGCTCACGCACCGCGAGTACTGCCAGGGCGTCACGTTCGTCACCGCACACCGCCAGGACCACGGCGAACCCGACTGGGCGACGCTCGCGGCGACCGGCACCACGCTCGCGATCTACATGGGCATGAGCCGCGTCGACAGCATCGCGGCGAGCCTGCTCGCCGCCTTGCCCGCGTCAACGCCGGCCGCCGCCGTGCAATGGGCCGGCACGTCGCACGAGCGCCGCTGGACCGGCACGCTCGGCGGCCTCGCGCGCGGCGTCGCGGCAGCCGGGCTCGGCAGCCCGGCGGTGATGCTCGTCGGCGCGGCGATCGGCGAAGCCGCCGTGCACTGCACCGATGCCGCCGGCGAAGCGATGCTGTTCCGGGCGGCATAGCATGCGCGGTCCGCATCGGCATTCCAGTCACCGCAGCGGCGTTCGCGCCGGCTGTCGGGGATGCGGTCGAGAGGCCCTGAATCCGTCGACATCCGTGCGCACCCCGCAATCGCCGTTCAACCGTTGCACCGACGCTCGCTCGTCCCCGTTCGCGTCATGAGTTCGTCCGTCCCGCCCGCACGCCTGCGCGTGCTGCTCGTCACCGACACCGACAAGCCGATCGGCGAACTCGGCGACGCGCTCGCGCGCCTCGGCTACGAGATGCTCAACGACGTCGCGACGCCCGCGCGCCTGCCCGCCGCCGTCGAGGAGCAGCGCCCCGACGTCGTGATCATCGATACCGATTCGCCGTCGCGCGACACGCTCGAGCAACTCGCCGTGATGCACGCGACCGCGCCGCGCCCCGTGCTGATGTTCAGCCACGATGCCGACCAGGCGCTGATTCACGCGGCGGTCGGCGCCGGCGTCAGCGCGTATCTCGTCGAAGGCTTGTCGGCCGAGCGCCTCGCGCCGATCCTCGAAGTCGCGCTCGCGCGCTTCTCGCACGACGATGCATTGCGCCGCCGGCTCGCCGACGTCGAGCGCGAGCTCGCCGAACGCAAGCTGATCGATCGCGCGAAGCGCCTGCTGATGGATCAGCGCAGGCTGTCCGAGCACGATGCGTATGCGTTGCTGCGCAAGCGCGCGATGGATCAGGGCCAGCGCATCGTCGACGTCGCGCGCCAACTGCTCGATGCGACCCACCCGTCATGAATGCCATGAAACCTTCGCCTCCCGCCGCGCCGGAACGCGCGCATCTTCGTCTCGGGTTCGTCGCGCTCAGCGACGCCGCCCCGCTGATCGTCGCGCAACACCTGAATCTCGGCGCGCGCCACGGCCTGACGCTGGAGCTGTGCCGCCAGCCATCCTGGGCCGCCGTGCGCGACAAGCTGCTGACCGGCGAACTCGACGCCGCGCACGCGCTGTACGGGCTCGTGTGCGGGCTGCAGGTCGGCATCGGCGGCCCGCAGGCCGACATGGCCGCGCTGATGGTGCTGAACCGCAACGGCCAGGCGATCACGTTCGCCCGCGGCCTCGCCGACGCGTACCGCGCAAGCGGCGACGTCCGCGCGGCGCTCGCGACGCTCGGCCGCAAGCCGCTGCTCGCGCAGACCTTCCCGACCGGCACGCATGCGATGTGGCTGAACCACTGGCTCGCGTCGCACGGCGTCGATCCGCTGCGCGACGTGCGCAGCGTCGTGATCCCGCCGCCCGAGATGGTCGCGGCGCTCGCGAGCGGCGAGCTCGACGGCTTCTGCGCGGGCGAGCCGTGGCACGCCGTGGCCGAAGCCTGCGGCGCGGGCCGGACCGTCGCCGTCACCAGCGAGATCTGGCCCGATCATCCGGAGAAAGTGCTCGCGGCCCGGCGCGATTTCGTCGCGCTGTATCCGGCCACCGCGCGGGCGCTGATCCGCACGCTCGTCGATGCGTGCGCGTGGCTCGACAACCCCGCGCACCGTCGCGACGCGGCCGACTGGCTCGCGTCGCCCGACGCGCTCGGCGTGCCGGCCCGGCTGATCGCGCCGCGCCTGCTCGGCGACTACGGCGCGGGGCCGTTCGCGCAGCCGCCGCTGCCGATCCGCTTCCACGACGGCGGCGCCGTGAACCGGCCGGATCCGCAGGAAGGCCGCTGGTTCCTGCTGCAATACCGGCGCTGGGGCATGCTCGACGGCACGCACGACGACGCGGCGATCGCCGCGGCAATCGCGCAGACGGCGTTGTATGATGCTGCGGTCGCCGAGGGCGATGCGGCGGGCAGGTGATCCCGACACGGGCTGCCGGAGCCGCCGCGCAGCGCCATGCCGTATCCCGCGGAACGCCTGACGCGATGCGCCGGTCCGCGCCGGCCCGCCGTGCGGCATGGACGCATCTGCGTGCGTGCCGCCACTCCGTCCCCGTTCAGAATCGATGCCGAAACGAACGCGCACGCCGCTCGACGTGCTGCTCACCGAAATCCGCGCGTGCCGCGCCTGCGAAGCCGACCTCCCGCTCGGCCCGCGCCCCGTCGTGCGGGCCCATCGCGACGCCCGCATCCTGATCGTCGGGCAGGCGCCCGGCGCCCGCGTCCACGCGAGCGGCATCCCGTGGGACGATGCGAGCGGCAAGCGGCTGCGTGACTGGCTCGGCGTCGGCCCCGACACGTTCTACGACGAGACACGCTTCGCGATCGTGCCGATGGGCTTCTGCTTCCCGGGCCGCGGTGCGAGCGGCGACAACCCGCCGCGCCCCGAATGCGCGCGACTGTGGCTCGACCGGCTGCTCGCCGGATTGCCGTCGATCCAGCTGACGCTGCTGATCGGCCAGTACGCGCAGCGGCATTTCCTGCGCGACACACGCAAGGCGACGCTGACCGACACCGTGCACGCGTGGCGCGACTACGGCCCCGGCGTGCTGCCGCTGCCGCATCCGTCGCCGCGCAATCAGGCGTGGTTCAAACATCATCCGTGGTTCGACGCCGAGATCGTGCCCGAACTGCGCCGGCGCATCGCGCCGCTGATCGCCGGCTGACGCATGCCGGCCGTGCCCCGTTCCCTACCGAAATGAATCAGAACGACATCGACTTTTCATGCACCGGCTGCGGCCGTTGCTGCCACGACCTGCGCATTCCGCTGACCGTCGCCGAGGCCACTGCCTGGCTGCGGCGCGGCGGCCACGTGGAACTGTTGTGCGACGCCATGCCATGGCCCGTCGAACCGGCCGCCGACGACGCGTTCGCCGCGTACAAGCGCGCCCGTTCGTCGCCCGCGCTCAGCGGCACGCTGCCGGTGCGCGTCACTACCCTGCTCACCGCGTCCCATGCCGGGCCATGCCCGAACCTGCTCGACGATTTGCGCTGCGGCATCTACGAAGAACGGCCGCTGGTGTGCCGGATCTACCCGGCCGAAGTCAACCCGTTCGTGCCGCTGGTGCCGGACGGCAAGCAGTGCCCGTCCGACGCGTGGCAGCACGCGCCGCTCACCCGCGGCGGCACGATCGTCGACGCGCTCACGCGCGAGAACATCGTGCGCGCGCGGGAAGCAAGCGCGGCCGAGGCGCCGCTGCGCGCGCGCCTGTGCGCGGCGCTCGACATCGATACGGCAGCCGTCGCGAACGAAGGCTTCGCGATTCATGCGCCGCCCGCCGACCTGCTGCTGGCCGCGCTGAGCCTGCTCGACGATGCGCGCGCGACGGCCGCCGCCGAGGCCGCCTCGACGGCATGGACGCTGCTCACGAATCGCAGCGCGACGGCCGACACGCTCCGCTCGGTCGGCGCATCCAGCCGGCTTGCCGCATCCGACGAGGCCGGCACGCGCTGCCGCTACCTGGGCTTTCATCCGGCCGCCTGATTGACTCGTCGCCGGGCGGGTGCGCGCCGCCCCGCCGGCCGATGCGGATCGCGCCCGCGGATTCCGGCCGCGCCCGGTTCGCTGTACCATCGCGGCTCAACCGCGTCACGAACAGCAGAATCCTTCATGCCCTCCACCGCCCCGCCGCGCCTGTACGGGATGCCCGAACGCAGCGACCGGCTCGATTTCTACATCCGCGACCAGGCGTCGCGCCAGGCGATCACCGAGCCGCACCGGCACGCGTATTTCCAGATCCAGTTCAACCTCGGCGGCGACACCGAACAGCGTATCGGCGGCGTCACGCGGCCGTTTCCGCGCGGCGCGCTCGCGTTCGTGCTGCCGCACCGCGAGCACCTGATTCCGCATCCGGAAGGCGCGCACTTCATCGTGATCAACTTCAGCCAGGCGTTCCTGCGCGCCGATCTCGACGTCGATCCGCTCGATCTCGAGGACGTGCCCGCGCACCGTTTTCCCGAGCTGACGCCGTTCCGCTTCCAGGAACATCTCGACTTCATCCTGACCGGCGACGCCTTCGACGAGGCGCGCCGCCTCGCGCTGTGCATGCTCGATGCCGACCGCGTGCGCACCTTCGGCTCGACCACGTTGCTGCGCGGCTACCTGCTGCAACTGATCGGGCTCGTCTGCACGCAGTACGCGGGCGCGCTCGACAAGCTTGCGCAGCGCGGCGCCCAGCGCGCGGGCCGGCGCGACGCGCTCGCGCGCGTGCTGCGCCACGTGCGCGCGAACCTGACCCGCGAGGACCTGACGCTCGCGGCCACCGCCGAGGCCGCCTTCCTGTCGCCGAACTACCTCGCGCATCTGGTGCGCAAGGAAACCGGCAGCACCTTCACCGATCTCGTGACCGAGCGCCGGATCGCGCTCGCGCAATCGCTGCTCGCGCATACGAGCCGGCGCATCGCCGACATCGCGCGTTCCGTCGGATTCCGGGACGAAGGGTATTTCGCGCGGCGCTTCCGCGCGCGGGTCGGCGTGTCGCCGAAGGCGTACCGCGACGCGAACGCCGCGCTGCCGGATGCCGACGAAGGGACGTTGGCCGGCGACGCGTAGATTTGTCCGGTTAAAGCGCAGTTGCGTCGCATCCGGGCGCGCATGCGTCGGGTATCGTTCCATGCATGTCGGCCCGTGGTGGATTGCGCGGGCGACGGCATCCGTCTTTTCATCGAACGAGGCCATCCGATGTCCGCATACGTCATCGACGCTTCCGAGCGTCCTTCCGTCGAAGTCGAACAGTCGTCCGCGCGCTTTCCGGTGCGCCGCGTGTTCTGTGTCGGCCGCAACTACGCCGACCACGCGCGCGAAATGGGCGCCGATCCCGACCGCGAACCGCCGTTCTTCTTCACGAAACCGGCCGACGCGATCGTCCCGGCCGCCGGCACCGTCCCGTATCCGCCGCTGACCGGCGACCTCCATCACGAAATCGAGCTGGTCGTCGCGATCGGCAAGGACGGCCGGTCGATCGACCCGGCCGAGGCGCTGTCGCATGTGTGGGGTTATGGCGTCGGTGTCGACCTCACGCGCCGCGACCTGCAGGCCGAGGCGAAAAAGCTGAGCCGCCCGTGGGACTGGGCGAAGGGCTTCGATGCGTCCGGCCCCGTGACCGCGCTGCGCGCGGCGACCGCGACCGGCCATCCGGCCAGCGGCCGGATCTGGCTTGCGGTCAACGGCGAAACCCGCCAGCAAGGCGATCTCGCCGACATGATCTGGGCCGTGCCGGACGTGATCGCGTACGTGTCGCGCTCGGTCGAGCTGAAGGCCGGCGACCTGATCTTCACCGGCACGCCGGCCGGCGTCGGCGCGCTGCAACCGGGCGACCGCGTGACGGGCGGCGTCGACGGCGTCGCGACGTTCGAGTTCGTGATGGGGGCGAAGCCGTAACGCAGTGTGCGGGGGCATGTGACGTGGCGTTCGTCCGACGGACGTCGCGTCGTGTCGCTCCCTGCCGATCCGGGCGGTGATCGCATCGCGCCGAATTGGCATGCCGTTCGTGTCACATCGATTACGCGCCCCGTTCGCGTGCGTCGAAAATTCGTATGCACACCGCGGCCGCCAGCGCGATCGCCGCGGACAGCAGCATCATGACCAGCGGCGCATGACCGGCGTTGCCGACGGTCAGCACAGCGCCCGTCAGCGACGATAGCGCCGCCCCGCCCGCGATCGTCATCGCCCCGGCCAGCCCCGATGCGCTGCCGGCGAGTTCCGGTCGCACCGACATCGCGCCTGCGTGCGCACCCGGATTCGACAGCCCGTTGCCGATGCCGATCAGCACGCACGGCCCAAACCACGCGATTGCGTGCGTCGTCCCTCCGAGAAGCAGCACGAGGCCGATCGCAGGCCCCGCGCATGCGACCACGCGGCCGCAGAGAATCGTCGTGGCCAGCGGATAGCGATGCGCGTAACGCGCAGCCAGAAAGCTCCCGCAAACGAAGCCGGCCGTGATCGTTCCCATGTAGAAGCCGATTTCCGTGGGCGGAATGCGAAACACCGATTGCGCGGCGAGCGGCGCGCCGGCCAGGAACGCGTAGAAGGCACCGGTCGAAAACGCCATGCAAAGCGCATAGGCCCAGAAGCGGCGCGCGCGGAGCAGCGCGGGATATGCGCGAAGCTGCTGGGCGAGCGTCGCGGCGCGGGTCGCATGGGTTTCCGCTAGATCGAACATGCACCAGCCGAGCAGCGCGATGCCTGTCGCACCAAGCAACCAGAAGCTCGCGCGCCACCCGAGCGTCTGATCGAGCACGCCGCCGAGCGTCGGCCCGATCATCGGCGCCAACGCGGCCGCCATCGCCGCATAGCCGATCCGGCTCGCCGCGCGTGAACCGCTGGCTGTGTCGCGCAACGTCGCCATGGACACCGGGTAGACCGACGTGATCATCGCTTGCATTAGCCGGCACGCGAGAAACACGTGGATATCGGTCGCCATCGCGCAACCCAGCGATCCGAGCGTGAAGACGCCAAGGCTCGTCAGCATGATCGGCCGCCGCCCGAATCGGTCCGACAGCGGCCCCATCACGAACTCGAGCGACGCGGCGACTGCTGCGTAGCCGCCGAGAGACAGTGCGACGAGTGCGTAGTCGGCGCGCAGGTCAAGCGCGATCGCGGGCAGTGACGGCAGGAACAGGCTCAACGGTAGCACCGAGAACGCGCATAGCAGGATCAGCGTTGCGGGTCGCGGTGCGGCTCGTTCGGAAGCGATCGGCGGGTTCGGTTGCAAGTGGGTGGCCTCCGGGCACGTGGCGCGTGCGCAATGGAAAAGGAGCTTGTGGATTTACGTGGATGTCGCTTGTCGGCTGCGGATTCAACCCGTCGATGCAACACACTTGAGGCTGCCTGCAGCGGTCGGTCGCCGACGTGTCAGAATGCCGGTCAATGACTGCTATCGAGCATCTAGTCGGCCCGAAGCTGACATTCCGGCTGTTGGCCAGCATCGATTCCATCCGATAGCATCGCCAATCCCCTGCCGTCAAATACGGGGATTCTGAGATCCCCATCATCGCGACGGAAAAGCGCGAGGTGAAAGGTTTCGGATGACCATGCGGTCGAGTTCGGTTTGCGCCTCTGCAATTTTCGCGTCGGCCGCAACGATTTTCCGGTGGTGGCGATAACGCGCCACAAGAACTGAACCGATTATCACGAGACCGAAGACCACATTCCCGATGGCTGGTGTATTGTCGGCAAGCTCGCCGGCCAAGGAACCCACGACCGCACCGACAGGCACACCTAACAGGGCAGCGAATATGCCATCGACGACCCAGCTCTTCGAAGGGTATTTGAGCCGCGCAACATTCATTGCGACCACGGCGTCCACAATTCCTTCGACTTGCCCCTCTGCGGCGTTGAGGCCGACCTCGATGGCATCCATCAGCTTGCTGGCGCGTTCCTTGTCCGATTCGGCAAGCGTTCCGGCATTGGAATAGGTCGCCAGGATGCATGCTGCTTCTTTCCAAGCGGCCTCCAGACTGGTGGAAAACAGACCTTCTTCCCTTAGATAGTTCCACCCGGTATCAATATCGTTGAGATCGACGTATGTGCCGTACGATGCGCAGCACTTGAAAACCGCAAACGCCCTACGCAGCTCAAGTTGAGTGGTGAAGTGATCATTGGCTCGGGACCGCTGACCTTCCGCCATGCCGATCGTCGAATTGCCGGTTGACTCGCCGTGCTTTCCGAATCCCATGTGTCCTTAGTTTGTTTTGAGGCCGGGATTTAACACGCGGAGACTTCCCGGCCGGCCAATCTCGCGATCATTACATCCATACCTCGGCGTCGTTGCCTGCAGCATCCAACGTGCGAAGCCCGTATTTCGTAATTCAAATCCTACTCGCGGACAGCGCGGATCGTAAGTCAATATACGTCAGAACCTGCGTAGGCTTCTTTGTTCACTGCTAGTTGACTACTCAGAGGCGACGTTAGGTATCTCAAAGTGGCGGTGGATTCAACCGGTCGAGCGCGCTGCTGCAATCGACCGCCCCGCAGCACTGACTGGCCGCCGGCAAGTGCACCCCGATCGGAGACACTCGTGTGGAAGTAATGGGTGCATTTCCGGTCTCTGAATACACGGGGTCCATGTCCTGGCGCCTACCTCTAAGCCATCTGTCGAGAGCTCCGCACGGATGTTGTCTCGGAACAGCTGCCGAGCGACGGTTCATGGCCGATCACGGCCGGCCGCCGCCCTGCAACGCGCGACCGGCGCAGATCGACCCGGAGCTGTCTCTGGCCAATGCCTCGATCGGTCGTTTGTCGTCGGTATCGACCTAGCTTGCAGACGGATAGCCTATGTCATGAATAAAGAGAAGCCGATAATCCAAGGAAGCTCGGGCCACTGAGCGTGGCCCCGTCCAGCGAGCCACCGCTACTAAGAGCACTGGATACGGCAGCGAGAATGCCACTCCTGGCCGCGTTGTTTCTCAATACATGACGAGGGCCGGAATGAAAGATGTGTTGGGCAATCTCCAGCGCCGCCACGAAAACCGGCTCATGAGTGATCGGAACCTCCACCCAAGCCCCGGATTCATCTCGCACTGCAAAAGTGTCCGGTAGCGTCATGCCCGTTGCCGCCGGCAGATGCGACGCCACAACCAAGCCGAACGCTTCCGGAATGATATCGACTAGTCTACGCACTGTCGTGTCATCTCTGACTAATGCTCGAATTCGGTTTTCGATTTCGTCATCGATACATTCTTGAGCACCGAGAATTTCGACTGCAGCAACAATTATGTTGATGGAAACAGGCGCCATTCCGTCGATTGATTTTCTGATTGCGGGGTTGGTAGTCTTGGTCTCAGTACGACCATTGTCAATGGCCTCAGCTCCGACGTCGAACGTCTCTTCATGGCCGCACGCCGCCACTCCCCCCACGCCCCCATCAACACCCCTACCGCGCCCGCACCGACACAAACTTCCGCGCGTTCTCCCGCTGAATCAGCACCGCGATCACACCGCCTTTCGCTTCGAGCGACTGCACGTCGTCCGGCGTTTCGAGCAGCGTGTCGTTGAGTTCGAGCACGACATCTCCAGGCCGGATCCCCGCGTTCGCGGCCGGCCCGTGCACCGCATCCACCATCATCCCGACCGCGAGCCCGGTCGAACGTCGTTCGGCGTCGCTCAGCGGATGCATCGTCAGCCCGAGCCGATCGCCGCTGTCAGCCGCCCGCGGTGCCGCCATCGCCACGCCGGCAGCACCGCCCACGCCGACCGTACCCGCGCTGCCCGCGCTGCCCGTGTTGCCCCCGCTCCCCGTCACGCCCGCGCTGTCGATCGCATCACCGGTCCCCACGCCGGTAACCGTCAGCATCATCGGCACGCGGTTGCGGATCACCCGCAGCGGCGCCTTCGCGCCTGACGGCAATTCGGCGGCCAGGTCGTTCAGTTCGGCCGACCGGCCAATCGGCTTGCCGCCAAACTTCACGATCACGTCGCCGGGCCTCACGCCGGCCGCGGCGGCGGGCGAGCCGGGATCGACGCCGTTGACGAGCGCGCCCGCCGGACGCGGCAGGCCGAACGCCGCAGCCAGCCCGGCGCCGACGTCCTGCATGTCGACACCCAACGCGTTGCCGGACGACGCGCGCTGCGTCTGCGCACTGGCCCGCATCTGCGCCTGCACTTGCGCACGCACCTTCACGGCGAGCGCGATCGGAATCGCGAACGTCGTGCTCGCGTAGCGGTCGGCGCCCGTATAGACCTGCACCGCAATGCCGATCACGTCGCCCGCGCGGTTGAACACGGGGCCGCCCGAGTTGTCGGGATTCACCGCGATGTCGGTCTGGAAGAACGGAAACGCGCTGCCGTCCGGCAGCGCATGCGACGTCGCGCTGACGATGCCGGCCGTGACCGTGTTGCCCGAGCCGTCCGGCGCGCCCATCGTCATCACCGGTTCGCCGGCGCGCACCCGCGACGAATCGCCGATGCGCACGACCGGCAGCTTCGTCGCGTCGACATGCAGCACGGCGACGTCGCTTTGCGGATCGACGACCAGCACCGTCGCCTTCAGGTCGCGGTGATCGGCGAGTCGCACCGTGACGTCGGTCGCATCGTCGACGACATGCGCGGACGTGAGGATCAGCCCGTCGGCGCTGACGATGAAACCCGAGCCGCTGCCCGACAGCGTGCGCGGCGCGGTATCGGGCGCCGGCGCCGGTGGAACCTGTGCGGACGCCGGCGGACCGCCGCGGCGAAAGAACGCGGCGAGCGGATCGTCGGAATCGAGCATCGCGAAGGACGGGCCACCGGCCTGCTGGTCGGGCGCGGCGGTCATGATGGTCACGACTGCCGGGCCGTATCGGTCGACGATCGTCGGGAAGTCGACCGGCATCGCGTGAGGCGATGCGGCGAGCCGGTTCTTCATGACAGGCGGTGTGGCGGGCGGTGCGACGGTTCCGGCAACGGCTGCCGACGGCGACAGCAACGAGGCGAATACGCCCCCGATCAACGCGGTGCGAAGCACGGCGCGAGCAAGCGTCTGGCGAACCACGGTGCACCTCCCCCGGCAGTCGCGGCCCCGCCCCGCGCGGGCGCCGACAAGCACCGGTACACCCCTCCATTTATAGTCCACGCAGCATGCGGAACATACGAATCGAAACCCGCATGCCGGGTCGTCGCGCGGCGTCGGAGCCGCGACAGCGTTCGTTCCGGGCAAAGTTCACGGTTCGTCAATCGGAACATTCACCCGCCATCGCGGCGATGCGCGCGGCGAAGTACGTCCCGCGCTACCAGGCCAGCAGCAGAAAGTTGCGCACCACCGCCGACGGATCGTCGCGTCGCGACGCAATCGCGAGCCGCGCGCGCAGCCCGTTGCCCGCGACCTGCCGATACACGACGCCCGCGACCTGCACCTGCGTGATCGCCTTCGGCACGATCGACACGCCGAGCCCGGCCGCGACGAGCGTCACCGCCGACGCGATTTGCGGCGCGGGCTGCGCCATGCGCGGCTGGAAGCCGGCGGCATTGCACGCCGCGACGATGTCGTCGAACAGCGCACTGCCCGCTTCGCGCGGCACCTGCACGAACGCCTCGTCGGCCAACTCCGCCAGATCGATCCGGCGCCGCTGCGCGAGCCGATGCGCGACCGGCATCGCGACGAACATCGGCTCCTCGTCCCAATCCGCGGCCAGCAACGTATCCGCGATGCGACGCTCCGGCCGCACGATCGCGACATCGAGCCGCCCGGCGTCCAGCGCCTCGAGCAACACGCCGGAGGTCGCCTCCTGCAACGTCAGGTCCGTATCCGGAAACGCTTCGCGAAAGCGGCGAATCAGGTCGGCCACTTTCGAATTGAAGGCCGCCGTCCCGGTGAAACCGACCCGCAGTTGCCCGATTTCCCCACGCGCGGCCCGTTTTGCCGCCCGCGCCGCGCGCTCCACATCGTCGAGCACGCGCCGTGCCTCCTCCGCGAACACCTCTCCCGCGACGGTCAGCTCGGCACCGCGTGCGGTCCGCCTGAACAGCTCCACGCCGAGTTCGTTTTCGAGCGCCTTGATCTGCTGGCTCAGCGGCGGCTGCCCCATGCCGAGCGCTTCCGCGGCCTTCGTGAAGTTCGACGTGGCCGCCACGGCCAGGAAGTATCGGAGATGTCGAAGTTCCATGTGATCTCGGGTCGATGGAAATGGCGATCGAGCCATTCTTAAAAAGTATCGCTACGGTTTCTTTCATATATTGGACATATATATGATCGTGCGCAAGAATTCGGACATTCCCCAGCCCATCGGGTACATAGCATGTCGAATCCCGCGATTTCGTCCACCGCGACTCGCGCACCGAGCGCCCCGCCGGATGCGCTGCCCGCCGGCGTGTCGCCGCGCTCGGCGGCGTACAAGCGCATTGCACTGGCGCTCTTCCTGGCCGGCTTTTCCACCTTCTCGCTGTTGTACTGCGTGCAGCCGTTGCTGCCCGCGTTCGCGCGCGAGTTCAACCTGGGCGCGGCGTCGAGCTCGCTGTCCCTGTCGCTGTCGACGGGGATGCTGGCGGTCTCCATCCTGTGCGCCGGCGCGCTGTCCGAACGCTTCGGCCGACGCGGGCTGATGTTCGCGTCGATGACGCTCGCGGCGCTGTTCAACGTGCTCTCGGCGGTCGCGCCGAACTGGAACCTGCTGCTGATCTGGCGCGCGCTCGAAGGTTTCGCGCTCGGCGGCGTTCCGGCAGTGGCGATGGCCTATCTCGCCGAGGAAATCGCCGCCGACGGGCTGGGCCTGTCGATGGGGCTCTATGTCGGCGGCACCGCGTTCGGCGGCATGATCGGGCGAATCGGGATGAGCGCGCTCGAGGAGTATTTCTCCTGGCGCACCGCGATGCTGACGATCGGCGTCGTCGACCTGGTCGCGGCGATCGCGTTCGTGATGCTGCTGCCGCAGTCGCGGCGCTTCGTGAAGCGAACCGACCTGACGTTGCGTCACCACCTGCGGCTGTGGAGCGCGCAGTTGCATCACGCGCGCCTGCCGTTCGTGTTCGCGATCGGTTTCCTCGTGATGGGCGCGTTCGTGACCGTGTACAACTACGCCGGGTTCCGGCTGACGGCCGCGCCGTTCAACCTGAGCGCGACCGCATGCGGGCTGATCTTCGGTGCCTATCTGTTCGGGATGGTGTCGTCGTCGAGCGCCGGTGCACTCGCCGATCGTCTTGGGCGCGCGCCCGTCCTCGTCAGCGGCATTCTCGTGTTCGCGGCCGGCCTCGCGCTCACGTTATCGCATTCGCTCGTCGCGATCATCGTCGGGATCGTGCTGATCACGATCGGCTTCTTCGTCGCGCATGCGGTCGCGAGCGGCTGGGTCGGGCAGCTCGCCGGGCCTGCGAAGGGGCACGCCGCGTCGCTCTACCTGCTGGCCTATTACCTCGGGTCGAGCGTGCTGGGCTCGGTCGGCGGCACGTTCTGGCAGCACGGTGCGTGGGGCGCGGTCGCCGCGTATGTCGCGGTGCTGCTCGTGCTCGGCCTGGCGGCTGCGCGCCGGATCATGCGCGACGAACGCGTGCGGTAAGTTCCGATTCGCGGCGACGCGGCTGCGGTTCACTCTCCCGCGACCCGATGCGCGATCGTCGACAACGTCCGCAGCATCGGCGCGAACGCATCGGCCGACGTATTGCCGAACCCGAGCACGAGCCCGTTGGCCGCCGACGTCGCGTGGATCGAAAACCCCGACAGCGGAAACGGCCCGATCCCGTGCGTGCGCGCCGCCTCGACGATCGCGCGGTCGCGATAGCGTGCCGGCAGCCGCAGCGCCAGATGCAGCCCGCACGGCCCGCCCTCGACCTGATGCGGCACGGCGAACGCGTCGTCCAGCGCGGCGAGCAGCAAGCGCCGCCGGTCGCGATACAGCCGGCGCATCCGCCCGAGATGCCGTCCGTATTCCCCCGTCTCGATGAAATCGGCGAGCGCGAGCTGCACGTGTCGTGTCCCGCCGCGCAGCATCTCCGGCAACGCCGGCCGCACCGCGGCCAGCAGCGCGTCGGGCAGCACGAGAAAGCCGATCCGCAACGCCGGAAACATGGTCTTGCTGAACGAGCCGAGATAGACGACCGGCGAATCGGCCGCGAGCCCGTGCAACGCGCCGATCGGCTCGCCCGTGTGACGAAACTCGCTGTCGTAGTCGTCCTCGATGATCCACGCGCGATGCCGGCGTGCGGCGTCGATCAGCGCGAGCCGGCGCGAGATCGACAGCACCGCGCCGGTCGGGAACTGGTTCGACGGCGTGGTGTAGACGAGCCGCGGCGGCCGCTCGCACCAGTCGGCGTCTTCCGCGCGCAGCCCCTCCGCGTCCACCGGCATCGGCACGACGTCGAGATCGGCCGCCTGCATCGCGGTGCGCGCGCCGCGATAGCCGGGCTCCTCGACCCAGACCGTGTCGCCCGGGTTCGTCAGCAGTTGCGCGCACAACGCGATCGCCCCCTGCGCGCCCTCGGTGATCACGATCTGCTCGGGATCGCAGCGCACGCCGCGCGTCACGGCCAGATGGCGCGCGATCGACTCGCGCAGCGCGCGCTCGCCGAGCGGGTCGCCGTACGCGAGCAGGTCGCGGCCGGCGCGGCGCAACGCGCGGTCGATCGCGTGCCGCCACGCATCGACCGGAAAATGCGACAGCGCGGGCACGCCCGGCCGGAAGCCCTCCGATTCGCCCGTGCCGATCAGGCTCGGACGGATCCGGCCGAGCCGCTGCGCGACGGCCGGCGGCGCGGCCCGCCGACGCGGTGCGGCCGGCCGCGACAGGCCGACCACGCGCGTGCCACGGCGATCGGATTGCAGGAAGCCTTCCGCGACGAGTTGCTCGTAGACGGCCGCGGTCGTGTTGCGCGACACGCCGAGCGTCTCGGCCAGCGCGCGCGTGCCGGGCAGCCGCGTGCCGGCCGGCATCGCGCCGCCGAGAATCGCGTCACGTACACGACGCAGCAACTGCCGCTGCAAGGAAGGCGCGCCGGCCGTGCGCGCGAGCGGCGCGTCGAGTGGCAGCAGCGGCGCGGCGCCGGAAGGAATGGCAGTCGTCATCGGGATATCGCGGCGTGGAAGTCTCGGTGCATGGCGCCATCGTCGCGCGTTCGTGGCACCATAAATTTGCCATTGTCTGGCGCTTCTCATGGTACCTCGCCGGGACTACGATCGTCTGCATGCCGGCATGTCGCCGGCCGCCAACCGAAGCGAGATCGACCTTGTCCACGCTCACCAACGACTTCCAGCAGCCCATCGGCCACCCCGTTCCCGACTGGTCCGCGCGCCCGCGCCCGGAGCGCATCGTGCTCGAGGGCCGCTACTGCCGCCTCGAACCGCTCGACGCCGACCGCCATGCCGCCGACCTGTACGCCGCGTATGCGCAGGCGCCCGACGGCGGCGACTGGACCTATCTCGCGCACGGGCCGTACACCGACGAGTCGAGCTACCGCGACTACGCGCGCGGCGCGGCGGCAAGCGCCGATCCGCTGCACTACACGGTGATCGACCGCGCGACGAACCGAGCGGTCGGCACGCTCGCGCTGATGCGCATCGACCCGGCCAACGGCGTGATCGAGGTCGGTTCCGTCACGTTCTCGCCGCTGCTCAAGCGCACGCCGATTTCGACGGAAGCGCAGTACCTGCTGATGAAATATGCGTTCGACACGCTCGGCTACCGGCGCTACGAATGGAAGTGCGACGCTCTCAACGAGCCGTCGCGCAAGGCGGCCGCGCGGCTCGGCTTTCGTTACGAGGGCACGTTCCGGCAGGCGATCATCTACAAGGGCCGCAATCGCGACACGGCGTGGTTCTCGATCGTCGACGGCGAATGGCCGGACGTGCGCGCCGCGTTCGAAGCCTGGCTCGCGCCGGAGAACTTCGACGCCAACGGTGCGCAGCGCGAGTCGCTCGTTGCGATCCGCCACGCGCGGGCTTGTGCGCGCGACGCAGCCGGCCGCGCGAACGACGCGACGCGCGTCACGGTCCGCCCGCTCGTCGCCGCCGACGAAGCCGCATGGCGCCCGCTGTGGCAGGGTTATCAGAGGTTCTACGAGACCGCGCTGAGCGACGCCGTGTTCGCGACGACGTGGGCGCGCCTGATGGACCCCGCCGAACCGATGTTCGTGCTCGGCGCCTTCGACGCGTCAGGCACGTTGGTCGGCATCGTGCACGCGATCTATCACCGCTCATGCTGGACCGAAGGGCCGTACTGTTATCTGCAGGACCTGTTCACGGCGGCCGACGCCCGCGGACAAGGCGCGGGCGGTGCGCTGATCGAGGCCGTGTACGAACGGGCCCGCGAAGCCGGCGCAAGCCGCGTGTACTGGCTCACGCACGAAACCAATACGACGGCGCGCGCGCTGTACGACAAGCTCGCGACCAACGCGGGGTTCATTCAGTACCGGAAGGATCTCAAGTAACGCGCGGGGGCGACCGGTCGCGCTCAGCCCAGGGCGTCGACCGGATCCGTCGCCTCGCCGCAGGCTGGGGCAACGTGACACGCGGCGCCAGCCGCGGACGGCACCGACGCGGGGTGGATCATCTCGTCGCCGTTGACGGGCACCGGCCGCCGCACCGGCCGGTACACCGGTTCGCCCGGCTCGATCGCCTGCCCCGAGATCGCGCAGCGGCCCGGCTGCAACGCGACGCGCAAGCGCCAGCGTTGCTCGCCGTAATGGCAGCGCCCGCTTTCGCTCCAGCGCACCAGCAAGCCGTCGTCGCCAGCCTCCAGAATCGACACGAACAGTTGCGGCCGCAACGGTGAAACGCCAGGCGCGACAGGCTCCGGAAACGGCGCGCGATCGGCGCGCTCCGACTGCCGGGCCATCCCGACCTCTGCCGGCAACGACATCGCGTCCCGCTCGTCGGCTACCAGCATGTGGTACGACACGTACTCGCAGATCAGGCTTTCGATGAGGTTTGGCATGCTGGACGACATTCCGTGAAGATTGAAACGAGCCGCGCCGCGCACGCTCGCGATCGGACATTGCCGCAGATGATACAAATTGAAGTTAACTTCAAGTAAAGAGGTGGCGAACGCAACGGTGCGTTTCGCCGATCGGCACAATGGGTTGCCCGCCAGCGGTGGCAGCGTCTCGCGTTTCGTCTCAATCGGCTGAGACGAATGTCCCGGCGTCTCACGCGTTCCAGCCCGTCGCAAGCGCAGCAAGTTTCACTTGCGATTCGCTCTGCACGCCCTGATCTCGCCGCAAGACCGGATGCTGCACCGCACACCGCCCCTCCCGCTCCGTCGCCACCCGACCGCCGATTCGGGCTGGCCCCGTTCCTGCATGTCGGTCGCTCGCGCAATCGCGCGACGGACGCGCCGGCCCCCTTGCCGCGCGTCCGACGACAACCTGACGGAGACAGCAACGTGAGTACACCGGCACCGAACACCGCTCCCAGCATGAAGGCCGCCGTCTGGCACGGCCGCAACGACATCCGCGTCGAGGAGGTTCCCGTTCCGGCGCATCCGCCGGCCGGCTGGGTCCAGATCCGCGTGCACTGGTGCGGGATCTGCGGCTCCGACCTGCACGAGTACGTCGCCGGGCCCGTATTCATCCCCGTCGACGCGCCGCACCCGCTGACGGGCCTGAAGGGCCAGTGCATCCTCGGCCACGAATTCAGCGGCGAAATCGCGGCGCTCGGCGCCGGCGTGACGGGCTTCGCGGTCGGCGAACGCGTGACGGCCGACGCGTGCCAGCATTGCGGCACCTGCTGGTATTGCCGGCACGGGCTGTACAACATCTGCGAGAACCTCGCGTTCACCGGGCTGATGAACAACGGCGCGTTCGCCGAATTCGTCAACGTGCCGGCCGAACTGCTGTACAAGCTGCCTGACGACTTCCCGACCGAAGCCGGCGCGCTGATCGAGCCGCTTGCGGTCGGGCTGCATGCGGTGAAGAAGGCCGGCAACATCGTCGGCCAGACCGTCGTCGTGGTCGGCGCCGGCACGATCGGCCTGTGCACGATCATGTGCGCGAAGGCCGCGGGCGCCGGACGCGTGATCGCGCTGGAAATGTCGGCCGCGCGCAAGCAGAAGGCGCTGGAAGTCGGCGCGACGGTCGTCATCGACCCGAAGGCGTCCGACGCGATCGCGGAAGTCAAGGCGCTGACGGACGGCTACGGTGCCGACGTGTCGTTCGAGTGCATCGGCCACACGGCCACCGCGCAGCTCGCGATCGACGTGATCCGCAAGGCCGGCAAGTCGGTGATGGTCGGCATCTTCGAGGAGCCGACCTCGTTCAACTTCTTCGACATCGTGTCGACCGAGAAGGAAGTGATCGGCTCGCTCGCGTACAACGGCGAATTCGCGGACGTGATCCGCTTCATCGCGGACGGCCGCATCGACGTGCAGCCGCTGATCACCGGACGCATCAACCTCGGCGACATCGTCACGCACGGCTTCGAGGAGCTGGTCAACCACAAGGACCGGAACGTGAAGATCATCGTCCAGCCCGCGACCGCCTGACGAACCGGGGACCGGCCGGCGACCGCCGCGTGCCGGACGGACGCGGCGTCGAACGGGGCCGGGGCAGCCCTGCCACGGCCGAAACGGCCGGCCGACCGGCACATGTTCCCGCCCGTTTTCGGTGCGCGCACAACGGCACCGGGCACGCGCGCGCGGGGTCGGACTTCGATATACTCGAAGCGACATCACCGCCCCGCGCGCCGCCCGCGCGCCCGCTTCCGTGAAACCACGAGCCGGCCTGATCCTCGAACTCGTCGTCAACCTGCTGCTGCCCTGGGTCGCATACCGGGCGGCGCATCCGTATTTCGGCGAAACCGGCGCGCTGTATGCGTCGGCGATTCCGCCCATCGTCTGGTCCATCGTCGAATTCATCCGCTCCCGCCGCATCGATGCGGTGGCCGCCATCGTGCTGCTCGGCATCGCGCTGTCGATCGCCGGCATGGCGCTCGGCGGCAGCGCGCGCACGCTGCTGATGCGTGAATCGCTCGCGTCCGGCACGATCGGCGTCGTGTTCCTGCTGTCGTTGTTCCGCGATCGTCCGCTGATCTTCTATCTCGCGCGCGCGACGGTGGCCCGCGAGATGGCCGGCGGCGCCGCGCGTTTCGAGACGGTCTGGGCCGAGCAGCCGGGGCTGCGCCAGATGCTGCGGCTGATGACCTTCGTGTGGGGCGCGTGCATGACGCTCGAGATGCTGCTGCGCCTGTGGATGGTCGTCACCTGGCCCGTCGAGCGCGTGCTCGTCGTGTCGCCGATCATGGGCTACACGGTGTTCGGCACGCTGCTGCTGTGGACCTTCTGGTACCGGCGGCGAATGCGCGAGCGCAACCGCGTCGACATCCCTGGCCGCGACGGCATCACCGAAATCGCCGGCCGCTGACCGCCCGCCCCGCGGCATGTCACGGCCGCTAGGGTATGATGCGCGGCGTTTCGTCCGACCCTGCATCGCCCCATGTCTCTCTCGCTTCTCCCGTGTGCCACGATCTGGCTCGCGCTGTTCGCGGCCGCCGCATTCGCGTGGCAGCGCCCGCTGCACGGCCTGAGCATCGCCCTCGCCGCGCTCGGCTATGCCGCTGCGCTGGCGTTCGGCAAGCTGGAGCCGATCGTGCTCGCGCCGCTCGCGCTGCTCGTGGCCGCCGCCTGGGGCGTCGCGCCGGGCCGTCCGGTCGCGGTGCGGATCGGCGCGCACGTCGTGTTTGCCGCGCTCGCGATCGCGCTGAGCCTGCACCTGATCCCCGGCTTCCACAATCCGCGCGTGATCGAACCGACGCGTTTCACGCCGGATGCCGTGCCGTTCACGATGTACCTGAATTTCGACAAACCGCTCGTCGGTCTGTGGCTGTTGTGGGCGCTGCCGTGGACCGCACCGGACGTCCCGCCGGCACGCGCGCTGCGCACCGGCGCCGTGGCGGCCGTCGCGACGGCGGCGGCCTGCCTGGCTGGCGCGCTCGCCTTCGGGATGGTCGGCTGGGCGCCGAAATGGCCGGCGTCGGGCTGGATGTGGCTCGTCAACAACGTGCTGCTCGTCACGCTCGCGGAGGAAGCGCTGTTCCGCGGTTACGTGCAGGGTGGACTCACGCGCGTGCTCGGCCGGTTCGGCTGGGGGCCATGGGCCGCACTTGCGATCGGCGCGGTGCTGTTCGGTGCCGCGCACGCGGCCGGCGGCTGGCCCTGGATCGTGCTCGGCACGGTGGCCGGCATCGGCTATGGCCTCGCCTGGCGGCGCGGCGGGCTGCTCGCGTCCGCGCTCGCGCATGCGGGGCTGAACGCGATCCACTTCGGGCTGTTCACCTACCCGATGCTCGCCGCCGCGCGCTGAACGCCGTGCGTGGCGGTGCCGCGGCGGGCACGAACGCCGCGGCATGCATCCGCCGGACGTCGCATGGTATCCCACGGCGCGCAAACGCGTATCGGTGCACTCGCGCGCTACCGGCCAAGGCCGGACGGACGAACGCCGCCCCCGCAGCCCGGATGCGCCGCTCGGCCCGGGTTGCGCGTCGAATGACGAACGGAGTTATTTGATCTGGTCGGCGAGCGGCTGCAGGAATTCGGAGAAGCCGGTCAGCATGATCTGCACGCCGATGCACAGCAGCAGGAACGCCGACACGCGCTTCGCGACCTTGGTGCCTTCGGTGCCGAGATAACGCGACAGCAGCGCGGCACGGCTGTAGGTCAGCCAGATCACGACCGCGACGAGCGCGGAAACCGCGATCGACACGATGCTCGACAGCATGAATTCCGACAGCTTGTGCGTGCGGTTCGCGTTCAGCGCGATCGCGGTGGCGATCGAGCCGGGGCCGACCGTCAGCGGCACGGTCAGCGGGAAGAACGCGCGGGTCATGATCGCGTTCGCATTGATCGGCTTGATCGGCGTATCGCCGCCGCCCGCCGGGCCGTCAGGCTCGTTCAGCATCTGCCAGCCCGCGACGGCGACCGCGAAGCCGCCGCCGATCCGCAGCGCTTCCATCGAAATCCCGAAGAAATGCAGCACCGGCGTGCCGGCGAAGAACGCGACCAGCAACACGATGAACGCATTGAACGCCACCTTCTTCGCCAGCAGGTTCCGCTCGTCTTCGGTCAGCGCCTCGGTGCGTTCGAGAAACAGGAACGCGATGCCGATCGGATTGATGATGCCGATCAGGCCGGTGAAGCCGAACAGGATCTCGGAGATAAGGCGATTGACGATCATCGGAAGCGAGGAAACGGTCGGGGCTGGGCCGGCGGCGCGCCGGGGGTCACGCATTGTAGAGCAAGCGCCCGCGCCCGCGACGCAAATCGCGCCCCGGGCCGACGGGCCGCGCGACGCCCTTATTCGGCGACCGGCTCCCACGCCGGCGGCCGCTTCGCGAAGAACGCGGCGAAGCCTTCCTTCGCTTCCGGCGTCGCCCGCACGCGGGAGATCGTCTGTGCGGTAAACGCCGCGCGTTCGTCCGACGGCGGATACTCGCCGATCGCGTCGAAAAAGCGCTTGATCTCCATCAGCGCGTTCGGGCCATTGCGGCTCAGTTCGGCGAGGGTCTTGTCGAGCGCCGCGTCGAGTGCGTCGGGCGGCACGGCCTGGTGGATCAGCCCGATCGCGACGGCCTCGCCGGCCGCGATCTGCGTCGCGGTCAGCGCGAGCCGGCGCGCCTGGCGCTGGCCGACCGCCTCGACCAGATACGGGCCGATCACCGACGGCAGGATCCCGAAACGGGCCTCGCTGACCGAGAAGCGCGCGTGATCGCTCGCGATCACGATGTCGCAGGCCGCGCACAGGCCGACGCCGCCGCCGAACGCGTGGCCCTGCACGCGCGCGACCGTCGGCTTCGGGCACTGGCGGATCGCCCGCATCATCGCGGCGAACCGCTCGGCGTCGCGCAAATTCGCGGCCGCGTCGTTCGCGCTCGCGCGTTGCATCCACTGCAGGTCGGCGCCCGCGCAGAACGCGCGGCCGTCCGAGCGCAGCACGATCGCGCGCACGTCGTCGCGCCCGCCGAGCGTCGTGAACGCGTCGGTCAGCTCGGCGATCATCGTCTCGTCGAACGCGTTGAGCACGTCGCCGCGCTGCAGCGCGACGGTCGCAATGCCGCGCGCATCGACGGCGACGGCCAGGGTCTTCAATCCATCCATCGAACAGGTTTCCTCGGGGTAGAACAGGGAACGGCGAAACTCAGGCGGCCTGCCGGCGGTCGATCACGCGCCGGGCCTTGCCGGTCGCGCTCGCGGGAATGCCGCCCGCGCCGAGCACCGTCACGCCCGCCGACACGCCGACCATCGTCTTGATCCGGTGCTGCAGCTCGCGCGCGATCGCCGCGCGGTCGCCGTCGGTCACGCACGCGGCGGCCTCGGAGCGCAGCTCGACCGCGAGATCGAGCCGGTCCATGTGGCCGTCGCGCGAGATCGTGATCTGGAACTGGCCCGACAGCTTCGTCTGCGCGACGACGATTTCCTCGATCTGGCTCGGGAACACGTTCACGCCGCGCACGATCAGCATGTCGTCGGAGCGGCCCGTGATCTTCGCGAGCCGGCGCATCGCGCGCGCGGTCGGCGGCAGCAGCGCGGTGAGGTCGCGCGTGCGGTAGCGGATCACCGGCATCGCTTCCTTCGTCAGCGACGTGAACACGAGTTCGCCCTCGCTGCCGTCCGGCAGCACTTCGCCGGTCACGGGATCGATGATCTCCGGATAGAAATGGTCTTCCCAGATCACCGGGCCGTCCTTCGTCTCCACGCATTCACACGCGACGCCCGGGCCCATCACTTCCGACAGCCCGTAGATGTCGAGTGCGTCGATGCCCACGCGCGTCTCCACCTCCTCGCGCAGCGCCTGCGTCCACGGCTCCGCGCCGAAGATGCCGATCTTCAGCGATGACTCGGCCGGGTCCATGCCCTGCCGCACCATCTCGTCGATCAGGTTCAGCATGTACGACGGCGTGACGAGGATGATCTTCGGCTCGAAATCGCGAATCAGCTGCACCTGCTTCTCGGTCTGCCCGCCCGACATCGGCACGACCATGCAGCCGAGCCGCTCCGCGCCGTAGTGAATCCCGAGGCCGCCCGTGAAGAGCCCGTAGCCGAACGCGTTGTGCAGCGTGTCGCCCGGGCGGCCGCCGGCCGCGCGGATCGAGCGCGCGGTCACGTTCGCCCAGGTATCGATGTCGCGCGCCGTGTAGCCGACCACCGTCGGCTTGCCGGTCGTGCCGCTCGACGCATGCACGCGCACGACCTGCTCGCGCGGCACCGCGAACAGCCCGAACGGATAGTTGTCGCGCAGGTCGTGCTTGGTCGAGAACGGGAATTTCGCGAGGTCGGCGAGCGTCTTCAGGTCGTCCGGATGCACGCCGGCCGCGTCGAACGTGCGGCGATAGTGCGGGACGTTGTCGTACGCGTGGCGCAGCGACCACCTGAGGCGCTCGAGCTGCAGCGCCTGCAATTCGTCGCGGCTGGCGGTCTCGATCGGCTCGAGGGCGGCGGCGGGATGCGTCGGGTGAGTCATCGGGGTGCTCCTCCAATGGAGTGATGTCGTTATCGTGATCGGGGTGCGGCTGCCGACCGCTAGCGGAACGTGCGGCCGGCCGCGTGCAGCGCGGCGATGCGCGGCGACACGCGATAGCGGTCCTCGCCATAGCTCGCCGCGAGGTTCGACAGCACGCGATGCACGCGGCCGATGCCGATCGCATCGGCCCACGCGAGCGGGCCGCACGGGTAGTTCACGCCCTTCTCCATCGCGAGATCGAGATCGGCGGGCGAGCACACGCCCTGGTTCACCGTGTCGGCCGCCTCGTTCGCGAGCATCGCGACGGTGCGCATCGCGACCATGCCCGGCACGTCCGCGATGCCGACGACGCGAAAGCCCGCTTGCTGGAACAGGCCGACCGCATCCGCATAGGCGTCGTCGCTGCACTGGAGCGCGCGCGTCAGCGCGACGAGCCCGGCCTGCGCGTAATCGCGCGCGAGATCGACGAGCACGAGGTCGGCCACGCCCGTTTGCGCGGCGCGCACGGTCGCGGTGCGGCCGTCGGTCAGCGCGATCGACGCGCGGCCGGCCACGGCCAGCAGTTCGTCGGCATGCGCGCCGCTCTGCCGCGCGCCCGCGATGCGTTCGGCGAAGCGTGCATGCAGCGCGGCGGCCGGGCCGTCCTGCGCGAACAGCGCGACGTCGGCCGGCGCATCGCGCTGCGCTTCGAGTTCGGGCGCGGGCGGCGTCGCGCCGTCGGCATAGGAATAGAAGCCACGGCCCGACTTGCGTCCGAGGAAGCCTGCGTTCACGAGTTCCTGCTGGATCAGCGACGGCGTGTAGCGCGGGTCATTGAAGTAAGCGCGAAACACCGACTCGGTCACCGCGAAGTTCACGTCGTGGCCGATCAGGTCCATCAGCTCGAACGGCCCCATCCGGAAGCCGCCGGCTTCGCGCATCACGGCATCGATCGAGGCCGGCGTGCCGCCCTGCTCGTTCAGCACGCGCAGCGCCTCCGCGTAATACGGCCGCGCGACGCGGTTCACGATGAAGCCCGGCGTCGACTTCGCCAGCACCGGCCGCTTGCCCCACGCGGCGGCCGTGTCGTACAGCGCCCGCGCGACTTCCGGTGCGGTCGCGAGCCCGCTGACCACCTCGACGAGCGCCATCAGCGGCGCCGGATTGAAGAAATGCAGGCCGGCCACGCGCTGCGGCGCGCGCAGCCCGGCCGCGATCGACGTGATCGAGATCGACGATGTGTTGGTCGCCAGCACGCAGCGATCGTCGACGTGACGCTCGAGCGTCGCGAAGATCTCGCGCTTCACGTCGAGCCGCTCGGCCGCCGCCTCGACGATCAGCGCCGCGCCGGCGAACTCGGCCAGCGCGCGCACCGCGCGAATCCGGTTGCCGGCCGCCTCCGCTTGCGCCGGCTCGAGACGGCCCTTCTCCGCGAGCCGCGCGAACTGCGCGCGAATGCCGGCCAGCGCCTTGTCGCACGCGGCTTCGTTCAGGTCGTACAGCAGCACCGCATGGCCGGCCGCCGCGGCAACCTGCGCGATGCCCGCGCCCATCGCGCCCGCGCCGATCACGCCGACGACCGCCGATTGCGCCAGCGCGCCCGAATTCACCGAATGTGCAGAAGAAACAGCCATCGCTTGCGATCCGTCATGAAGTGGAAGTGCGAGCGATTATAAACCGACCGGTCGGTAGATTTATGTCAGGGCGAGCCCGAATTTGTCGTGCAAGAGACCGTTACGGAAACTGTAAAACTCAAAAAATCGAACGATTGGGGCACTTTTTGTAAACCGAAAGGTCAATGAAAGCGTCCAAATATGAGATAGTGGCCCCCGAACGCCTGATAAAATTCGACAATTCGCCGGATTTCAGGGGGAAACCGCGTGTCACGCCGTTGCCGTCCATCGTCCGCGCCCTTTCGGGGTCGGTTCAGTCCCGCCGGCACGTCTGTCGTCAGGTGCAAGCGTCCCGCCTTCGGCACTCGGTCGCATCGAACCGTTTCATCCAGCGACGGGCCTCGGCCCGCCCGCGCCCCTCGTCGCCTCACGGCGGCGAACCCGAGGCAGCGCCGTTCCGCGCTGCCGTGCATCAGCTTCATCGTCCTCGTTCGGCGGATCATCCGGCCGGGCTTCGTCAACCCGTGACGGCGCGTCGCGCGCCGCCACTCGCATAGGAAACCGTCCATGCCGCTCTCGTCCAACCAGCTCCCGCGCTGGACCCTCTGGGCCCCGCTTGCCGCATGGCTGGTACTCGCGCTGTCGCGCGTCGTGCCGGCCGAAGGCCTCGTCATCGCCGTGTTCGCCGCCGCGCTCGCCGGCGCCGTGTTCGCCGCCGTCCACCATGCCGAAGTCGTCGCGCACCGCGTCGGCGAGCCGTTCGGCACGCTCGTGCTCGCGGTCGCCGTGACCGTCATCGAAGTCGCGCTGATCGTGTCGGTGATGCTCGGCGCGGGCCCCGAGAAATCGGGCCTCGCGCGCGACACCGTGTTCGCCGCCGTCATGATCATCTGCAACGGCATCGTCGGCCTCTGCCTGCTGGTCGGTGCGTGGAAGCACGGCGAACAGGATTTCCAGGGACGCGGCGCCAGCAAGGCGCTCGCGGTGCTCGCGTCGCTGTCGGTGCTGTCGCTCGTGATGCCGAACTACCTGAACGCCGCGCCGGGCCCGTTCTTTTCGAAATCGCAGCTTGCGTTCGCCGGCGTTGCGTCGCTCGTGCTGTACGGCGCATTCGTATTCGTGCAGACCGTGCGCCACCGCGACTACTTCCTCACCGAGCATGACAGCGCGAACGAATCGGTGCATGCGGCGCCGCCGAGCAGCCGTACCGCGCTGATCAGCCTCGTGCTGCTGTTCGCGAGCCTCGTCGCGGTCGTGCTGCTAGCGAAGCTGCTGTCGCCGGCCGTCGAGCATGCGGTGATGAAACTCGGCGCGCCGGAAGCGGCGGTCGGCATCGTGATCGCCGCGCTCGTGCTGCTGCCCGAAGGGCTCGCGGCCGTCACCGCCGCCCGTGCGAATCGTTTGCAGACCAGCATGAACCTCGCGCTCGGCTCGGCGCTCGCGAGCATCGGGCTCACGATTCCGACCGTCGCGGCCGTGTTCATCTGGGTCGGCCAGCCGCTCACGCTCGGCATCGGCGCGATGGAAACCGTGCTGCTGTCGCTGACGCTGCTGGTCAGCACGCTGACGCTCAGCCAGGGACGCACGACGGTGCTGCACGGTGTCGTGCATTTGTCGCTGTTCGCGGCTTACCTGTTCCTGTCGATCACGCACTGACGCAAAACGGCGCGCGGCACGGCGAAAACGATTCGCCGTGCCGCGCGCCGTGCTTCATCTTCCCCGCTTCACCCTCCTCGCCTCACGCCGCGCCTACCGGACCGGAATCACGAGATGCTGGCCAGCCAGGATCAGGTTCGGGTTCGCGAGGTTGTTGCGGCGCTGGATCTCGCGATAGCGCTGGCCGCTGCCGAGCTTGCTCGCCGCGATCATGTTCAGCGTGTCGCCCGCCTTCACCACGTACGTCTTTTCGCCCGACGCGGCCGCGGTCGTCATCGCCTGGTCGCTGACGAAGTACTTGCGCAGCAGGTCCAGATACTGCGGCGACTGCTTGAGCTTCGCGATCGCGGCGTTCAGGTAGATCAGCAGGTCCTGGTCGTCGGCACGCACGCCGATCTTGTATGCGATGTTCGAGCCGTCGAGCTTGGTCACCGCGAACTTCAGGTCGGTGCCCTTGATCGAGCTGACCGCGAACGGATAGTCGTAGATGAACGCGTCGACCGCATGGCCGTCGAGGCTCTTCGCGATGAAAGCCGGGTCGGAATCGTCGACCTCGACGAACCGGACGTTCGGATACTGGCGCGTGACGAAGGCACGCACGTCCGGGTCGCCCTTCAGGATGCCGACCGTCTTGCCGGCCAGATCGTCGGCCGAGCGGATCGCGGAGCCTTGCCGCACGATCAGCGAATAGCCGAAATCGTCGACGTACGGCACCGAGTAGACGACGCCCGCCGGCGTGTTGTCCGGGAAGGTCAGCCCGTCCATCGCGACGTCGACGACATGGTTGCCCTTCGCATCGGTGTCGAGCAGTTGCTTGGGCACACCCGGGTACGTGTCGACTTCGTGACGCGTATCGACGACGACCGGCTTGCCGCCGTGCGAGAACGACGGATCCGAGAACAGCAGCCGCGCGAATTCGACGTTGAAGCCGTGCGGCGCGCCCTTGTCCTCGCCGAAGAACGGCTCGCTCGGGTTCTGCACCGAGACTCGCACGACGCCGTTTTCGGCGATCGATTTCAGCGTGCTCGCCTGCGGCGTGAAGCCGGCCGGCAGCACGTTGCCCGACGTCGACGGCTGCGCGGGCTGGCCTGCGGCGCCCGCCTGCGCGGACGTCGCGCCGGGCGCCGCATCGTGCGCGGGAATCAGTGTCGACAGGCCGCCCTGGTGGACGATCCATACGCCGACGAGCACCACCAGAAACACGACTGCACCGAGAAGTTTTTTCATGGTTGCGTGCCTGCGGGAAGTTATTGTTGTTTCGACGGCAATGCAGCGGCCCGTGCCGCATCGGGGCCGGGCACGGGCGTGCCGTTCATCGCCGCCTGCTGTTGCGCCTGCTTGACCTCGGGATTGTCCAGCAGCGACGTCTCCATTTCGGAGAACGCCTTGTTCACCGAGCGCATCACCGAATCGACGGCCACGTCGGTCTTGATCTGCTCGAACGTATCGGCCGTCTGCCGGCCCGCGAGCTTGTTCATGTGCTGCGCCGCCTGCGACATGTCCCACATCGCCTTCGCGCGATCGATCGCGGACGCGAAATTCTTCAGTTCCGTCTGCACCTGCTTGTAGCGGCTTTCGCGAAACGCGAGCAGCTGCTTCATCGTGTCGAGCTGCGCGCGAAAGCGTGGCGCGTCGTCCGGATACTGCTTCTCGAACAGCTCGGTCTTGTTCTCGAAGTTCTTCACTTCGGTGCGAAACGCGGTGATGCTGTCCGCGAATTTCTGCGCCGCCTGGCGCTTTTCCGCGAGCTGGTTGATGAGCGTCTCGATCGGATTCGACTGCGCTTCCTCGACGATCATCTTCACCTTCTGGTTCGCGAACTTCATCGCGACGACCGGCGCGAAATAGATCGCCCCGAGGCCGATCACGGCCGCCGTGATCAGCGCGATCATCCCCTTCAGGATGAACAGCGCGGCCGGTGCCGCGATCGCGACGCCGGCGATGATGATCGCCCATTTGATCAGCTTTGCCTTGCCACTCCCCGAACTGCCGTTTGCTTCATTCGAAAGCTGCGACATGAGTTTTTCTCCTTGAACCTCGAACTGAACTGCGTGCGTAAGCTGCGTCTGCTCAATCGAAATGCTTCGGACTCCGGTGCCGCCGCGCGCGCGGGACGGTCGACGGCACGATGCGTGAATGCGTGGCGGCGGCGTCACGAGACGCCGGTGTAAGCGTCGTGCGCGATACGGTATTCGGGCGCGACAGGCTGACGCGCGACGCGGCGGCGCCGATCGGCACCGCTCATCGTCGCGGCCGGCGCGGCCGGCGCGCGAACGGGAAAGTGTACCGATGCACGGTACGAAACGGGATGACGGATACGTGACGCGACGGGCGTCGGGAAAATCGCGATTCCGGCAGGCCGGTGGCTGCGGCGCCGGGATTCCGGTACGAGTGCGTGAAGGCTCATCGTTGTTCTTGTGCGCGTCGCTGATGCGGGAACGCGCGGCCAGCGCGCCCCGCTCCAAATGCACGCACGTATCCTGCGCCGACCGGCATGCAGCGTCAAGCGGTCGGCGCGGTGCGTTGCCCTTTCGCGATCGAAAGCGTGCGCGGCGCGTCAGCTTTCCGAACGGTAAGGATGTTGCCGACGCCGCGACGCGTCGCGCTCGATCGAAATCGACGTCGATCGAAGCGCGGCCCGCGGCCGGCCGCCGGGATGTTACGTCTCGGCGCCGATCGCGGCGTCCGCATCGAACCCGTACAGCACGGCCGGATTGTCGACGAGCATCGCGCGGCCGACCGCCTCGTCCGCCGCGCAGGCGTGCAACCAGCCGAGCAGGTGCGCATCGTCGGGCACCGGCGACGCGTTCGGATGCGGCCAGTTGCTACCCCACACGCAGCGCGCCGAATGCTCGCGCGCGAGCACGGCGGCAAGGCGCGCGACGTCGTCGTAACCGGGCGCACCGGATCGCGAAGTCTCGTAAGGCGCGGACAGCTTCACCCAAACGTGGCCGCGATCCAGCAGGCGCCGCAATGCGACGAACGCCGGCGCATCCGGCGTCACCGGCGTCAGGAACTTGCCCGTGTGATCGACGACGACATGCGCCGGCAACGACGTCAGCATCGACTCGACGTCGGGCAGCATCCGGCCGTCGAGCTGCAGGTCGATGTGCCAGCCGAGCGGCGCGATCCGCGTGGCCATCCGCTCGAGCTCGTCCCATCGCGCGACGCCGCCCGACAGCGTCATGAACCGCACACCGCGGATGCCTCTTGCGTGCAGCCGCTCGAGTTCGGCGTCCGGCACGTCGACGGGCAACGTCGCGACGCCACGCGCCTGCGGGCCGAGCGCGGCCAGC
Organism: Burkholderia sp. RF4-BP95; assembly: GCF_001521985.1. Lineage (NCBI taxonomy): Bacteria > Pseudomonadati > Pseudomonadota > Betaproteobacteria > Burkholderiales > Burkholderiaceae > Burkholderia > Burkholderia sp. RF4-BP95. The sequence goes on from NZ_LOSX01000047.1 coordinate 62,424, forward strand.
GCATCGAGCGTGCAGCGGTTGTCGAACCCGTAACCGGTCGGCTGCACGACGACCACGCGCGCGAGGCCGAGCGCCCGCTGCACGCGGCGATACGCGTCCACCGGTGCATGCGGCGGGCGGAACGTCGCCGTCGGTGCGAGCGGATACGCATCGTCGTAAATATGAATATGGCAATCGCAGGCGGGCGACGGCCGTGCGCCGGGGCGGTCGTGCGTCATCGTGCGCCCGGCGCGGCGGATGCGTCGGCCGATCGCCAGCGTGCGAGCCGCGTCGCGTGCGCGGTGTTGACCGCGCCGTTCGGTACGCGTGCGTCGAGCAGCGCGGCAAGCTGTTCGACCGTCTCCAATGCCTGGTGCTCGACCGCCGGCCGCGTCAGTCCGCCGATATGCGGCGTGGCGATCACGCGCGGATGCGCGGCGAGTGCGGGCGTCGGCATCTGGTCCGTCGCGCGGCCGACATCGAGCGCGCAACCGGCCAGCCGGCCGCTGTCGAGCGCGTCGGCCAGCGCCCGCTCGTCGACGAGCTCGCCGCGCGACGCATTGACGAAGCACGCGCCCGGCTTCATCGCGGCGAATGCACCCGCATCGAACAGGTTCGCGGTGGCGGGCGTCGCCGGCGCGAGGCACACGACGTAATCCGCGTCGCGCAGCAAGGCCGCGCGGTCGACCTGTTCGATCGACGGCGTGTCGACCCGCACATACGGATCGCACACGAGCACGCGCATCCCGAACGCCGTCGCGATCGGCGCGAGATGGCGCGCGATCTGTCCATAGCCGACCACGCCCAGCGTGCCGCCGCGCAATTCGCGGCCCATCCGCGGCAGCGGCGGCGTGCCGCGGTGGTACGCATCGGCGTACGCGCCGATACCGCGCGCGAGGTCGATCATCGCGCCGATCACCCACTCCGCGACGGCCGGCCCGAAACCGGGGCTCGCCTGCGTGACCAGCACGCCGAATTCGCTCGCCGCGTCGACGTCGACGGTACGAATGTCGACCGCGCAGCGCAGGAACGCGGCGAGCGCGGGCAGCCCCGCGAACAGCGCGCGCGGTGCCGGCGTCTGCCGGTACGCGATCATCGCGTCGCATCCCTGGGCGGCGGCGATCAGCTCGTCCGTGCCGAGCTCGCGGTCGAGCGGATTGCACGTGACGTCCGCGATCGCCCGCAGCGCGCACAGCGCCTTCGCACCGAAGTAGTAATCGAGCATCCCGGACGGATGGGTCACGTAGACGCGCGTCATGCGGGGGCTCCGTCCGATTCGACCGCACGTGGCGGCGGCGGCGCGACCGACGCGCGCTCGACGAGCGTGACGCCCGGGAACACGCACTGCCCGGGCTCCGACGGGTCGCCGTCGTGCCGCATCACGCGCCGCACCATTTCCGCGGCCATGTCCGTGACGGGCAACTGCACCGTGGTCAGCGCCGGCCACGAGATCGCCGACAGGAAGTGACCATCCATCCCGACGACCGATACGTCGTCCGGCACGCGCAACCCGCCGTCGCGCAGCCCGGCCATCAGGCCCAGCGCGAACAGGTCGTTGACCGCGACGATGCCGGTCGGCCGCGCCGGATCGGCCGCGAGCGCCGCGCCCAGCGCGCGCCCGACCTCGACGATCACCGCGTCGCCGTATTCGTTCGCCGGACCGCCGTCGAGCACTTGCGCATCGACGCCCGCGTCGCGCGCAGCCGCGAGAAAGCCGCGAATCTTGTCGCTGCGGCTCAAGGTGACGCCGGCCACCGTCGCGAACGCGAGCCGCGTATGGCCCGCGGCGACGAGACAGGCGGTCGCGAGCCGCGCGGCCGCTTCGTTGTCGGCGGTCACGTGATCGACCTTCGATTGCTCGCCGGGCGTCGCGCGGCGGTCGTAGCTGACGACCGTCATCCCGCGTTCGGCCGCGCGTTCGAGGTGGCTTTCGTCGGCGAGCGACGAGATCACGATCACGCGCCGCACGCCGTGCGCGAACAGGTCGTCGAAGAACGACGCCTCCTTGCCCGCGTCGCGGTACGTGTTGCCGATCAGCACGCGATGGCCGTACTGCTCCTGCGCGCAAGCCTCGATCTCGCGCGCGATGTAGCCGTACATCGGATTCGCCATCGACGGCACCAGCAGCCCGACGAGCGGCGTCTGCCCCGTCTTGAGCTGGCGCGCGAGCGTGCTCGGCCGGTACTGCAGCGCATCCATCGACGCCTTCACCCGTTCGAGCGTCTCCGGCTTCATCTGATCGGTGCGGCCGTTGAGCACGTTCGAAACCGTGCTGACCGAAACAGCCGCATGACGGGCCACGTCCTGAATCGTACTCATGTCGTCTTGCAATGAACGGGCTACAGGCCGAAACGGGCCGGCAGCCACAACGAAAACGCCGGTGCGAAGATCAGCGCCACGAGGGCGACCGACAGCACCAGCAGGTATTTCACCATCGGCCGCGCCACGCGCGCGACCTCGGTCCCCGTGATCGCGCAGGTCGTGAACAGCCCGAGCCCGACGGGCGGCGCGAACAAGCCGAGCCCCATCGCCACCACCACGACCGTGCCGAAATGCAGCGGGTTGATGCCGAGCTGCAGCGCGATCGGCGCGAGCAGCGGCCCGAAGATGATCAGCGCGGGCGCGCCTTCGAGCACGGCGCCGAACACGATCATCAGCAGCGCCGCCAGCAACAGGAACGCCGTCGAGCCGTACTGATGGGCAAACGCCGTCATTGTGCCCGAGACGAGCGCGGGAATCTGCTCGATCGACAGCGCGAACGACACGCTCGACGCCGCCGCGACGATGAACAGGATACCGCTCGCCATCGACGCCGCACGGACGAACACGCGGCCGACCGAGCGCCAGGTCAGCTCGCGGAACGCCGCCCAGCCGACCACCAGCGCATAGACCACCGCGAACGCCGACACTTCCGTCGACGTCGCGATGCCCGACGTCACGCCCTTGCCGATCATCGCGACCATGATCAGCGCGACGAGCGCGCCGCCGGCGAGCGGCAGCCACGCGCGGCGTTCGACGAACACCGCGTCGATGTCGATCCGGCGTCCGCAGATCACGGTCACGACCGCCAGCGACGCGGCGAGCACGGCCGCCGGCACGATCCCCGCGACGAACAGCCCGGCGATCGAGATGTTCGCGACGAAGCCCATGATGATCATGTTCACGCACGGCGGAATCGTCTCGGCCATCACCGCGCTGCACGCGAGCAGCGCCGCGGTTTCGTCGGGATCCTGCCGCGCGCGGCGCACGGCCGGCATCACGACGCCGCCTACCGCCGCGATGTCGGCCAGCTTCGAACCCGACACGCCGGAAAAGCACGCCGTCGCGAAGATCACGATCAGCCCGAGCCCGCCGCGCACGCGCCCGAAGATCCGCAGCAACAATTCGACGAGCCGCGCGGACATCCCGTTCGACTCCATCAGCAAGCCGGCCAGCACGAAGAACGGCACGGCGAGCAGCACGAAGTGATCGGCGCCGGCCATCACCTGCTGCGAGTAGACGAGCAGCGGCAGCGTCGGATCGGCGAGGAAGTACAGCAACGCCGAGAACGCGAGCACGAAGCCGATCGGCACGCCCAGCACGAGCCCGCCGACGAAGCCGGCGACCAGCAGCGCCCCCGGCGCGATCGCGTGTTCGGGCCGCAGCGCGTTCCAGCCGTACACGGCGCCCGCGAGCACCGCGCAGCAGGCCAGCGTGCCGAGCACGCGGCGGCGCGGCGCGTTCAGCGCGTTCGCGAGCGCGAACACGCTCATGAACAGCGCGCCGAACATCATCGGATACACGTTGATCCAGCCCGGCAGGCCGCCGGTCGTCAACTGATCGTACGAGTCGCCGAGCAACTGCCACGACGACGCCAGCAGGTTCAGCGACACGACCGCGACGATCCAGTGCCCGATCTGCACGAGCGCGCCCTGCCAGCGTGCCGGCAGCCAGCCGCGGAACAGGTCGATGCCGACGTGCTGGCTGCGGCCGAGCACCGTCGCCGCGCCGAAGAACACCAGCACGATCATCAGCGCGCTCGCGACCTCCTCGGCCCAGTCGACCGGATCGTGCAGGAAATAACGGAAGACGACCGACACGAATACGACCAGCACGTCGACGGCCAGCACGGCGGCCGACACGTATTCGATCCAGCGCATCGCCGCATCCAGCGCGCGGGCGGCGGCGCGCACGGGACGGCCTGACGCGACGGCCGGCACGGCGTTCGAAACGGAACCGGTATCCATCGCTCAACCCCGCGCGGCGGCGATCGCCGGAAACAGCGGCGCGGTAGCCGGATACTGCTTCGCGAATGCCATGTAGAGGCGGTCGTGCATCGCCTGCCGCAGCGTCGTGCGCTCGGCATCCGCCATCGGATGAAACGTCATCCCGTGCTGCTTCAGCGCCGCCTCCGCCTGCTCGGCCTTCTGCGCCGCGATCGCGCGCTGCTGCGCGGTCGCGTCGGCCACCGCGCGGTCGAACGCCGGGCGCAGGTTCGCCGGAATCCGCTCGAGCGCGCGCCGCCCCATCACGACGGTCATCGCCGCGAACACGTGATGCGATTGCCAGCACGACTTGACGATCTCGTCGAAGCGGCTCGCGAGCACGGTGGCCGGATCGTGCTCGAGCCCGTCGACGACGCCCGTCTGCACGGCCATGTAGAGCTCGCCGAACGGAATCGGCGTCGGCACCGCGCCCATCACCTTGAAGGTGTCCATGAAGGCCGGCGTCGGCAGCACGCGCAGCTTCGTGCCCTTCACGCCCTGCAGCGCCGTCACCGGCTGCTTCGTGAACACGCACCGCCCGCCGAAGTGCGAACCCCACGTCAACACGGAGCAGCCCGCGCGCTTTTGCAGCAGCGCGTTCAGGCTGACGCCGACCTGGCCGTCGAGCACCTTCGCGACGTGCGCATAGCTGTCGAACAGGTAGCCGAGATCGAGCATGCCGAGTTCCGGCGCGACCGTGGCCCAGATCGACGAGCCCGCGATCATCATGTCGATCGCGCCGATCTTCACCTGCTGCGCGACGTCGCTCTCCTTGCCGAGCTGGCTGTTCGGAAAGTAGTCGACCCGGATCGCGTCGCCGACGCTCGCCTTCAGGTTCGCCGCGAGGCGCTCGTACCACACGTAGTGCGCGGCGTTCCGATCGGCCGGCATCGACGACGAGCAGCGCAGCGTCACGGCCTGCGCCGCGCGACCGATTTCCGGCAAGCCGCCCGCGACCGCGAGCGTGGCGGCGGATGCCGTTTGCAGAAAGCGCCGCCGGGTGAAGGTAGTCATGGCCGTCTCCTTTCCAATCGCGTCTTCCGATGCGACTGTATCGATTTAGTGTATCGACACGGTAATACGACGACCGATGAGCGAGAAATGAGGGTTTTCCCGTGACGGGCAGGTGGAAATTTCGGGCCGAAGTGCCATGCGGCGTCGCCGAATCGGTCTTTCCGGCCCGTGGCGCACGTCAGGCGTGCCGGCGGATATCGTCAGACAACCGACTTTTTCTAAACGACGACGCCGTCCGCCCCGTCCGTCAGAAACTGCCCGACCATCGCGTTGAACACAGGCAGCGCCGGATTGTCGTTGTCCGCGCGCCACGCGAGATACAGCTCTGCCGCCACGTCGACGCCCGCGAGCGGCCGGAACACCACGCCGTCCACATGCAGCTCGCGCGCCGACGCCGGCACCAGCGCGGCGCCCAGCCCGGCACGCACCAGGCCGAGGATCGTATGCGTCTGCCCGACGTAATGCAGGTAATTCGGCAAGCGCCCCGCGCTGGCGAACATCCCCGAGATCATGTCGTGGAAGTACTTGCCCTCGTTCGGCGAATACGCGATGAACGGCTGCCGGTCGAGCTCGTCCGGGCCGATCTGCTCGTACGCGGCCAGCGGCGCGCCCTGCGCAACCGCGACGAGCATCGGCTCGCGCTGCACGAGCCGGTATTCGAGCGGATGGCGCGCCGCGCGCTGGCGCACGAAGCCCGCGTCGAGCATGCGCGACGCGAGCGCATCGATCTGCACGGTCGACACCATTTCGCGCAGCTCGACATCGACGTCCGGCAGCGCGTGCGCCGCATGCGCGAGCAGTTCCGGAATCATCCGGTATGCGCTGACGGCCGTGAAGCCGAGCGTGATGCGGCCAGCCCCGCCGTGCGCGACGCGCTGCGCGGCCTGCTCGGCTCGCGCGGAAAATTCGAGGATGTGCCGCGCATCGCGCAAGAAACGCTCGCCGGCCGCGGTCAGTCTGACCTGCCGGCTGCTGCGTTCGAGCAGCGCGATGCCGAGCGCATGTTCGAGCAACTGGATCTGCCGGCTGAGGGGCGGCTGCGTCATGAAGAGCCGCCTGGCCGCACGGCCGAAATGCAGTTCCTCGGCCACGGCGACGAAGCAGCGAAGCTGGTTCAGTTCAATCATTCAAATCTTGAATCAATCGATCGCGTCTTGATGTTAGACCGATATCGATACGATTCCCATACTCGGTTGCAGCCGATGCGCGGCCGCGCCGCGCGCGCCGACCGAGGCCTCCATGACCATCGCTCGCCGGCCGCTTCGAACGGATTCGGATCACGCGGCACGCATGACGCCCGGCGGCGGCATCACGCGCGCTGGCGCGTGCCCGGCGTCGGCGCGACCGCGAGCCGGTCGAGTTCGCGCAGGTCGTTCTCCAGCGCGGGCGTGAGCGTCGTGCGCAGATGGTCGAGGAAGGTGCGGATCTTCGCGTCGAGATAGCGGCGCGTCGCATAGACGGCATACACGCTGACCGTCTGCAGCCGGTATTCGGGTAGCACACGAATCAGCCGCCCTTCGCGGATGTCGTCGAGCACGGTGTACAGCGCGACGCACGCGATGCCGCGCCCTGCCCGCACTGCGACGCACAACGCATCCGGCACGTTGACCTGGAACGGCGCCGGCTGCAGCTCGTACACCGTTTCCTCGTCGTCGCCGCGCTCGAGCCGCCACTCGCTGGCCGGCGATGCGGGCGTATCGAGGCGCAGGCACACGTGGTTCGGCAGATCATCGGGCGTGGTCGGCGTGCCATGCCGCGCCAGGTATTCGCGCGATGCAACCAGCACGCTGCAACTCGTGCCGCAAGTCTGCGCGACGTAACCGGAATCGGGCAGCTGCGACGCGGTCACGATCGACACGTCGTAGCCTTCCTCGACGAGGTTCGGCATCCGCTGCGCGAGCGTCAGCTCGATCGACACGTCCGGGTTGTCTTCCTGGTAGCGCACGATCGACGAGACGACATGACTCTGCCCGAGCCCCGTCATCGCATGGATGCGCATCTTGCCGCTCGGCCGCAGCAGCGCGTTGCGCGCCTCGGCGTTCGCGTAGTCGAATTCGGCGAGGATCGATTTCGCACGCTCGAAGTAGCGCTCGCCGCTTTCGGTGAGGCCGAGATGGCGCGTCGTGCGATGCAGCAGCCGCGTCTGTACGTGAGCTTCGAGATTCGACACCGCGCGCGACACCTGCGCGGTGGTCGCATCGATTTCTTTGGCGACCGCGGTGAAACTGCCGGCTTCGACAACGCGCACGAACAGGCGCATGTTTTCGAGCATGTCCATTGAATTGGCTTGGGGAGTATCGGTGGAGGAACGTCGGCGGCGCTCGCGTCAGACGGGAATCGGGGCGGGCGCGCGAACCACACGCAAGCGATCACCATGCCGGGGAACGGGCGGGAGAGCGGGCATCGCGTGCGTGGTTGTGGCATATCGGGGGATTCGGTGGCCCGAATTGTACGCCGCCGCAGGCAAATTTGCGCGATCGCCGCGCCTCCAGGCTTTCATCTGATGAAAGGTTTTTGCAAGACGAATACGTCGCACGCCCGCAACGTATTGATGCGGCGCGACAATTTGTATCACAACGCGATATAATTTGCGCCTTCCTTGCGCTGCGTCATCCGCGTCGTCCTTTCTACCGCTTATCGTCCATGTCGTCAGGCTCCTCCCCGTCGCGCCGCACATTCCGCCAATGGCTGCACAGCTTCATTCCCCATCCGATGACGCTCGGCTGGCGCGAGCGCATGCGCTCGTGCGCGGGCGCGCTCGTCGGCATCGCGACGGTCGGCGTCACGATGCGGCTGCTGCCCGGCGTGCCGGGCCTCGTGCCGCTGCTCGTCGCGCCGATGGGGGCGTCGGCGGTGCTGCTGTTCGCGGTGCCCGCGAGTCCGCTCGCGCAGCCGTGGTCGATCATCGGCGGCAATCTGGTGGCGGCGACCGTCGGCGTCGCCTGCGCGCAGTCGATCGCCGATCCGATCACGGCCGCCGCGGTTGCGGTCGCCCTCGCGATCGGCGGCATGTTCGTACTGCGCTGCGTGCACCCGCCGTCGGGCGCGGTCGCGCTGACGGCCGTGCTCGGCGGCCCCGCGATCCGCTCGCTCGGCTTCGGCTTCGTGGTCGAGCCGATCGCGCTGCAATCGGCGATCCTGCTGTCGGCCGCGCTCGTGTACCACGCGCTGACGGGCCACCGCTATCCGCACGGCGGCGTGCGTCCCGACGCGAAGCCGCAAGGCGGCAGCGCCGCGCCGGCACGCGGCGGCTTCACGCGCGCCGATCTCGACGCCGTGCTGAAGCGCCGCGGCGAATGGCTCGACGTCGATCCGGACGACCTCGAAATGCTGCTGCGCGAAACCGAGATGCAGGCGTATGCGCGCACGTTCGGCCAGCTCACGTGCGCCGACCTGATGACGAAGAACGCGATCGAAGTCGCGCCGTCGACGTCGGTCATGGCCGCGCTGACACTGCTCGACCGCCATCGCGTAAAGGCGCTGCCCGTCGTGGACGGCGACGATCGCCTGATCGGCATCGTCACGCGCGCCGACCTCACGCGCCAGCTGCGCCACCCGGCCCCGCTGTGGCAACGGCTGGCCGCGCGCCTGCCGCAGTCGTTCGGCGGCCGGCCGCCCAGCGTCGCCACCGTGATGACCCGCGACGTCGCGTCCGTGCCGCAGACCCTGCCGATCACGGCGCTGGTGCCGCTGTTTACGCATTCGGGCCACCACCACATCCCGGTCGTCGATGCATCGCGACGGCTCGTCGGCATCATTACGCAAACGGATCTCGTCACGGGCCTGTACCAGCAGACGCGGATGCTCGAAGCCGCGTAACGCCGATGAACAGAAAAATGTGCGCCATTTCGCTGAAAATCGTCCATTTATATCATATTGTGATATATTTTGCGCTACCGAAACTGCTGCCCGACCGACCGACCGCAATGACCGATACCCGACGCGCGCTGACCAAAGGCGATTTCCAGCAACTGTCCGAGTTCCGCTACCAGATGCGCCGCTTCGAGCGCTTCTCCGAACGCGCCGCGCAAAGCGAAGGCGTGACGCCGCTGCAATATCTGCTGCTGCTGCACATCAAGGGCTACCCGCATCGCGAATGGGCCACCATCGGCGAACTCGCCGAACGCCTGCAGGCGCAGCATCACGGCGTCGTCGCGCTGGTGACGCGCTGCGAGGCGCTCGGGCTCGTGAAGCGCAAGACGAGCGAAGCCGACCGCCGGCAAGTCGAGGTCCATCTCGAAGAAGCCGGCGAGACGCTGCTCGCCCGTCTCGCGGCCATGCACCGCACGGAACTGAAATCGCTCAAGGGCACGTTCCAGGTTCCGCAGATCGATTTCTGATCCAGGTTTGACCGACCTTCCCCTACTCCGATGAACGCACCACACAAACGCGATTTCTCGACCAACGAACGCCTGCCCGGGATCGCGCTGCTGGCTGCCGGGATCGGCGTGCTCAGCACGCTGGCGGCGTTCGTGCTGTCGAGCCTGATCCACCTGTGCACGAACCTGTTCTTCTTCCAGCAGTTCTCGTTCGCCGATCGTTCGCCCGCCCACAACACGCTCGGCGCGTGGGTGATCGTCGTGCCGGTGATCGGCGGGCTGATCGTCGGATCGATGGCGCGCTTCGGTTCGGAGAAGATCCGCGGCCACGGCATTCCCGAAGCGATCGAGGCGATCCTGTTCGGCAAGAGCCGCATGTCGCCGAAGGTTGCGATCCTCAAGCCGCTGTCGTCCGGCGTCGTGATCGGCAGCGGCGGCCCGTTCGGTGCCGAAGGCCCGATCATCATGACCGGCGGCGCGCTCGGCTCGCTGATCGCGCAATGCGTGCACGTGACCGCGGCCGAGCGCAAGACGCTGCTCGTCGCGGGCGCGGCCGCCGGCATGACCGCCGTGTTCGGCACGCCGGTCGCCGCCGTGCTGCTCGCGGTCGAACTGCTGCTGTTCGAATGGCGTCCGCGCAGTTTCCTGCCGGTCGCGCTCGCGTGCGCGGTGGCCGGTTTCGCCCGCGCCGTGTTCTTCGGCGTCGACCCGCTGTTTCCGTTGGCCACCGCATCGCCGACGCCCGTCGCGCTGCTGTCGTGCATCGTCGCGGGCCTGCTGTCGGGCATGCTCGCGTGCGGCCTGTCTGCCGCGCTGTACCGCGTCGAGGGCACCTTCGCGAAGCTGCCCGTGCACTGGATGTGGTGGCCGGCGCTCGGCGCGATCGTGATTGGCGTCGGCGGCTGGCTCGAGCCCCGCGCGCTCGGCGTCGGCTACGACGTGATCGGCGACCTGCTGCACCAGCACATCGCGCTGAAGATCGCGCTCGCGCTGCTGATCGTGAAGGCCGTGATGTGGGTGATCGCGCTCGGCTCCGGCACGTCGGGCGGCGTGCTGGCCCCGCTGCTGATGCTTGGCGCCGGCCTCGGCACCGTGCTGTCGCCGGTGCTGCCCGGCGGCGATCCGGCACTGTGGCCGCTCGTCTGCATGGCCGCGACGCTCGGCGCCACGCTCGGCGCGCCGCTGACCGCGATCGTGTTCGCGTTCGGCCTCACGCACGACGCGAACGCGCTGCTGCCGCTGCTCGCCGCGACGCTCGTCGCGCACGGCTTCGCGACCGTCGTGATGAAGCGTTCGATCATGACGGAAAAGATCGCGCGCCGCGGGTATCACATCTACCGCGAATACGGCGTCGATCCGCTCGAACGCCACGACGTGGCCGAAGTGATGACGCCAGCCGACGCGCTCGTCGCGATCGACGGCGCCACGACGCTCGATGCGGTCGAGTCGCAGTACTTCGGCGCGAAGCAGACGCACCGCGCATACCCGGTCGTGCAGAACGGGCGCCTCCTCGGCGTCATCGATCGCGCGACGCTCGACGCGCAGCACGCGCAGGCCGGTCCCGGCGCGGTGCTCGCGAACGCGTTCGCCGGGCGCGTGCCGGCCGTCGCGCAGGCGCACGAAACGTGCCGCGTGGTCGCATCGCGACTCGCGATGCTCGGCCTGGAGCGCCTGCCGGTCGTCGACGATCCGCAATCGCTGCGCATCATCGGCATCGTATCGCGCAGCGACTTGATCAAACCCGCGCTCCAGCACTTCGACGACGAACAGAAGCGCGAACGCTTCCGTCCCGTCCTACCCGTCAACCTGCGCGACGCAGGTGTACGCAAGGCCGGCTGATACGCACCGCGCGCGCCGCCGCGTCCGGCGTTTAAACTTCGTTGACAATCGATCGGACGAAAGTTTGTCATCATGGTCCGCATGCGACGGGGCCATCATTCAGCCGTTCCACATCGTCATCCAATAAAGAAGCGTCGCGGCGCGACATGCAGACACATGCAGCACGCCGCGACCGTCAATCCGCCACACCTCAGGGCAGCGAGCCGACCTCACGACGCATGACGTCGCCACCGTGTCTCCATACGGACCACGCACGACGCATGCGGCCGCGCGACAGAACGCACAGCATCCGGATTGCCGTTTGGCAAGCGCGTTAACAACTTGTTTCGGAATCGCCGGAACCGCATTTGTCCGATGCAATCTCACAAGCACGCAGTTCTGCTGCGCATCCCACTCAATCAATCACGACTCGAGGGAGATAAACGTGAACGTGAAATACTTACCGCTCATCGCATTGACCGTGGCAATTTCTGCTCACGCGGCCGATCCGGCCGCGCAGAACGTGGGACAAAGCCAGAAGGCCGCCCCGGAAGTCTCGGCGTGCATCGCCAAGACCTGGGCCGACAAGTCGCAGCAACAAGTGATCTCGCAGAACGTGCTCGCCAACGGCCTCGCGACCGATGTCTACGCACCGGGCCAGCAACCGCCGAACGGCGCGGCCGCGATGGTTCGTCCGTCGCCGAATCCGGGCGCGAAGACGTGGGTCGCCGTGCGCGGCGACGCGGCCGCCGCCGGCGACATCAACGCCTGTCTGTAAGCACCGCTGCCGGACGGCATTGCGCCGCCCGCATGCAAAAAGCCCCGCTTCGGCGGGGCTTTTTGTTTAGGCGCATGGGCCGCGCGCACGCGCCGCGACCTTGCTTGCGCGCTTACAGGTAGCTGCAGACGTAGTCGAGCGTCTCCAGCACCTCGATGTCGAAGCGGCTCTTGCCCGGGACCGAGAACGATTCGCCGGCGCCGTAGGTTTGCCACTCGCTGCTGCCGTCGAGCTTCACGCGGCACTTGCCGGCCTGCACTTCCATCAATTCGGGCGCGTCCGTGCCGAAGTTGAGCGCGCACGGCAGGATCACGCCGAGCGTCTTGCGCGTGCCGTCCGGGAAAAGCACGGTATGCGACACGCACTTGCCGTCGAAATAGACGTTCGCGCGCTTGACGACCGATACGTTGTCGAATTGGGTTGCACTGGTCATGTGATGCCTCTGATTGCTGGATGCCGAATGGCGTGTTGTCGGAAGCCGGCCGGGGCGGCAGGCCGGCCGCTATGATACCGGCTCGCGGCGGGCGGGCCGCAAGCGGGACCGACTCGAGGCGGGCGGCCGATAATCAGGATCACTACCCGATGCATTGCGTGGCCCGCATCGAGCGGCTCATCTGAGCCCCTTGCGGCGCGCGGAATCGCGCAGGCAGTCGAGCAGCATTGCCGCGGCCGGCGTGAGCGGACTGTCGCGCCGCGTGACGACCTGCACGGACACGCCGGGCAGCCGCTCGCGGATCGGCAGCACGGCCAGCTGGTCGCGCGCCCACTCCCCTTGCAGCAGCTGTTCGGGCATCGACGCGATCAGGTCGCAGCTCGTCATCAGGCTGTGCGCGAGGCCGAAGCTCGGGCATTCGACGACCCGTTGCGGCACCGGCAGCCCGTATGCGATGAACGAGTTGAACAGCACCTGGGTCGAGCTTTCCGGCGACGGATTCATCAGCCAGTCGGCCTCGACGAGATCGGCGAGCGACGTGGCCGACGCGAGCGGATGCCCCTTGCGCGCGACGATCAACGATCGGCTCGCGTAGAGTTCCGCGTGATCGAACTCGGCCGCCAGCAGTTCGGGCACGACGACGGCCACCGCGAAATCGAGCGAGCCGTCGTGCAGGCGAGGCAGCGCGACGCCCGGAAACCCTTCGATCAGACTGACGCGCGCGACCGGAAAGCGCCGCCGGAACGCGCGAAATGCATCGGGCAGGATCGTCACCGCGGCGGCCGGCGTGATCGCCGCCGCGACCGAGCCCGTCATCGCGCCCTGCGCCTGCTCGATGTCGTCGCGCGCACGCTGCATCTCGGCGACGATCAGCCGCGCGCGCACCTGCAGTTGCTGGCCGAACGCCGTGAGCTGCACGCCGCGCGCGGTGCGCACGACGAGCGACACGCCGAGCGCGATCTCCAGTTCCTTGACCGCTTTCGTCAACGCCGCCGGCGACACGTTCAGGCGCCGCGCGGCCGCGCGGATGCTCCCTTCGTCCGCGACGGTGACGAACGCTTTCAGCTGATGGTATTTCATGGCGGCATGCGTGATTCGTGGAAACCCCGTGCAGCGCGGCTGCATGCAGGCTCAGGGTATTCCCGAGCGGCAACCGGTGGTGTGCACCAAAGCAATTTAGCAGCTTCTGGTGCGCAAAAGAAATTTATATCCTTCCACGTCATATGCGCGTCAAACGTCCACCGGACCCACAGGAGACACCATGCTGCAAGCCGTGAACCCCGTCATCCCCGGCATCGCCGCGATCGCCCCGGACCTCATCGAAGTGCGCCGCCGGATCCACGCGCACCCGGAGCTCGCGTTCGAGGAAACGCTGACGAGCGATCTCGTCGCCGAACTGCTCACCGGGTGGGGCTACGCAGTGCATCGCGGCATCGGCAAGACGGGCGTCGTCGGCGTGCTGCGCGAAGGACAAGGCACGCGCACCGTCGGCCTGCGCGCCGACATGGACGCGCTGCCGCTCGCGGAGGCCACCGGCCTGCCCTACGCGAGCCGCCATGCGAACAAGATGCATGCGTGCGGTCACGACGGCCACACCGCGATGCTGCTGTGCGCGGCGCGTCACCTGGCCGCGACGCGCCAGTTCTCCGGCACGCTGAACCTGATCTTCCAGCCGGCCGAGGAAAACTTCGGCGGCGCGAAAGCGATGATGGACGACGGCCTGTTCGATCGCTTCCCGTGCGATGCGATCTTCGCGATCCACAACATGCCGGGCCGCGCCGCCGGCGACATGGCATTCCGCACCGGCGCCGCGATGGCGTCGGCCGACCGCGTGACGATCACGCTGCGCGGCGTCGGCGGTCACGGCGCGATGCCGCACTTCGCGCGCGATCCGATGTCGGCCGCGGGCAGCATCATGGTCGCGCTGCAGACGATCGTCGCGCGCGAGGTCGACGCGCAGCACGCGGCCGTGATCACGGTCGGCAGCGTGCAGGCCGGCGAGACCTTCAACATCATTCCCGAAACCGTCGTGATGAAGCTGTCGGTGCGCGCGCTGAACGCCGACGTGCGCGCGCTGCTCGCCCGTCGCATCGAAGCGCTCGCGAAGGGCCAGGCGGAAAGCTTCGGCGTCGCCGCGGACGTGGATTACGACTACGGCTACCCGGTGTTGGTCAACCATCCCGAACCGACCGCGTTCGCGGCCGACATCGCGCGCCAGATGCTCGGCGCCGAGCGCGTCGAGACCGAAGCCGCCCCGCTGATGGGCAGCGAGGACTTCGCGTTCATGCTCGAAGCGCGCCCCGGCTGCTATGCGTTCATCGGCAACGGGGTCGGCAGCAAGGGCGGCTGCATGGTGCACAACCCCGGCTACGACTTCAACGACGACATCCTTGCGATCGGCGCGAGCTACTGGGTCCGCGTCGCCGAAGGCTGGCTCGCGGCCTGACGGCCCTTCATCACGCAGTTTCGCGCTTCAGCAGGGGAACCCCATGGAAACGTCCGCCCTTCCGTTCGCCGGCTCGCCGGCCGATGCCCGCGCCGCCGCGAAGAAACGCCGCCTGATCGCGGCCGCCGCGGTCGGCAACGCGCTCGAGTTCTACGACTTCACGGTCTACAGTTTCTTCGCAATCCTCATCGGCAAGCTGTTCTTTCCGGTCCACTCGTCGTTCGGGCAGCTGATGCTCGCGGTCGCGAGCTTCGGCGTCGGCTTCGTCACGCGTCCGCTCGGCGGGCTCGTGATCGGCATGTACGCCGACCGCGCCGGCCGCAAGAAGGCGATGATCCTGACGCTCTTGCTGATGGCGCTCGGCACCGCGACGATCGCGGTCGCGCCCACCTTCGCGCAGGCCGGCATCGCCGCGCCGCTGCTGCTCGTGCTCGCACGCCTGCTGCAAGGGTTCGCATCGGGCGGCGAAGTCGGCGCGTCGACGACGCTGCTGCTCGAACAGGCACCGCAGCACCGCCGTGGCTTCTACGCGTCGTTCCAGTTCTCGAGCCAGGGGCTCGCCGCGCTCGCCGGGGCGCTCACCGGCGTCGCGCTCACGTCGACGCTCAATGCCGCGCAGCTCGAAAGCTGGGGCTGGCGCGTGCCGTTCATCATCGGCACGCTGTTCGTGCCGCTCGGTTACTGGCTGCGCCGCACCGTCGAGGAAGTGCCGGCCGCCGCCGCGCATGACGAGCCGGTCGCGTCGCTGCCGCTCGCCGACGTGCTGCGCCACCACGGCAAGGCCGTGTTCGCGGGCCTCGGCGTGACGATCGGCGGCACGTCGATCCACTACATCATCGTGTTCTACATGGCGATCTACGGCGTGCAGGTGCTGCATCTGCCGACCTGGCTGTCCATGACGGCCGGCTGCGTCGCGGGCGCGATCCTGATGCTCGTGACGCCGATCGGCGGGCACCTGTCCGATGTCTACGGGCGCAACCGGATCGTCTGGTGGACGCGCATCGTGCTGATGGCCGCGATCTATCCCGCGTTCATCGCGCTGAACCGATGGCCGGGCGCCGCGTCGCTGCTGTCGATCATCGCCGTGCTGTCGGTCGTGCACGCGATCAACATCGGCGCGACCGGTGCGATGCTCGGCGAGCTGTTTCCGCGCGCGGTCCGGGCGACCGGCGGTGCGCTCGTGTACAGCGTGGGCGTCGCGATCTTCGGCGGCTTCGCGCAGTTCTTCGTCACGTGGCTGATCGCGGCGACCGGCAATCCGAATGCGCCCGCGTGGTATGCGATCGGCTGCGGTGTGCTCACGCTGCTCGCGATTCGCTGCATGGACGAGAAGGCCGGGAAGGCGCTCGATTGACTGACGGGCGATACGCGGCACGCGCGCGGCCGCGACGTCGTCGATCCCCTGACCTCACCGGTTTCGGCGGGGTCTTTCCTTTTGCGCGATCGACACCGCTCACATGAACCGGCAGTGCCGACGATACGTCCGTCGCCGCCAACGCAACAAGGCACGGGCCACCGTCACCCGTGCCTTGCGCGCGCTACGCCCCGCTCAGAACGTATGCATCATCCCCACATACGCGCCCGTCTGCGACTCGCCCGTCATCGGGCTCGTGCCCGACGTCGCGTCGCGCGGCGATGCGAGCAGCGAGAAGTTCGAGTTGCCGCCGTTGCGCACATACGCGACCGTTCCGTACAGGAACGTGCGCTTCGACAGGTTGTACGTCGTACCGAGCACGTACATGATCGCGTGCCCCGACGGATCGTGCGACGCATCGCCGCCGCCATCACCGACCTTCACGTAGTACCCGCCGCCCGTCACGGCCCACTGCGGCGTTGCCGTGTAGGTCGCGCCGAGCCAGTAGTGATCGGCGCGATCGGCGACGCCCGCCGGGCTGTCCGGCGCCTGGTAGTGCGTATAGGCGCCCTGGATCTTGAACTTCGACACCTTCACGTTCGCGCCGACGAAATACTCGCGCGACGCGGTGAAGATGTTGCTGAACTTGCCGTTGTTGTCGCGCAGCTCGTCGTAGATGCCGCGCACGTCGAGCACCGGAGAGTGATACGAGATCATGATCCCGTCCGAGCGGCCGAAGTCGTCGGCCGCGCCGTAGTTGAAGCCGCGCGACTGGTCGCCGAACGCATATTGCGCCTGCACGTCGAAGCCGCCGATCACCGGGCTGTGATATTCGATGTTGTTGCTGCTCTGCTGCCAGTTGCGGCCGCGCACGAGCGATGCGGACGAAAACGCCTGCTGCACGAACGGATCGAATTCCCACACGCCGTCGCTGTCGATGAACAGGTTGCGGCCGGCCTGCAATTGGCCCCACGTGTCGCTCTTCAACCCGACATACGCGCGGCGCGACCACATGCGTCCGCCGCCCGTCGTGCCATTCATCACCTGGAACGCGGTTTCCAGGTTGAAGACCGTCGACATCCCGCCGCCGAGATCCTCGACGCCCTTCAGGCCGAACATGCTGGTGCCCCAGTCGCCGCCTTCCGCGCTCCAGCGCGTCGAGCTGCCGTTGGGCGTCGCGATGTGGTTCAGGTATTCGACGCCGCCGTCGATACGGCCGTACAGCGTCACGCTGGTCTGTGCGAATGCGGCCGCCGGCGTGGCGGCCACGATCAGCCATGCGAAATGTTTGAGTCGCAAAATGATGCCCCCTCGGAGTCTCGACCGTCCGGCACGCGCCCCATGCACGCGCCGGCGGTCCGTTCACCCGCGATCGATCGAAAAACGCCCGGGGCCCGCCGCGCAAAGCGCGAGCAGGCCGCCCGAGATCGCGATGTTCTTGTAGAAATGAATCATGTTGTCGATCTGCTCGCCGCCCGACATCGTCCAGTAGTGGTGGCCGATGAAGCCGGTGCCGATCGTATACAGCGCAAGCAGCAGCGCGAGCGGCCGCGTCTGGAAACCGACGAGAATCGCAATGCCGGCGAACAGCTCCATCACGACGGAGATGGCCGCCGAAACGATCGGTGCGGGCGCACCCTCGCTTCCCATGAACGCGATCGTACCGGAGAAGTCGACGATCTTCTTCCAGCCGAACATCACGAACAGGATCACGAGCAGGATTCGGGACAGCAGCAGCAGCACATCGCGCTGGGACGCGAGAAACGGTTGATTCGGTGTCATGGTGTGATCAACGAAAGCGGTGCGCGAAACGCGCGCACCGGATTGCCTGTGAACCGGGACGGACGACCGCCGGCCGCCCGCCCCGCTCTGCAACAACCGGCATCGGGGCCCGCCCGATGTGCTGTGCTCCTCCTCTCGTCAGTGTTGCCTGCTTCGTGCCGCGTCGCGCCCGGCGTCAACGCGCCTTCGCGACGTCCTGCTCAGTCACCTTCGCGGCCGGATTGCCGAACTGGCCGGTCAGGTAGTTCGTCAGCGCGGCGATCTGCGCATCCGACAGCTCGTTGCGGAACGCGGGCATCCCGACGTCCTCGCTGCCAGCCTTGCGCTGCACGCCGTTCAGGATCACCTGCACCAGGTTTGCCGGATTCGGCGCACCGACCGTCGAGTTGTGGAACAGCGACGGGTAATAGCCATCCGGCGTGCCCTTGCCCTGCATCTGGTGGCACGTCGCGCAGTTGCCGAGATACAGCCGCGCCGGATCGATGCCCGACGCCGCGAGCGCCACGCCGCGCAGCTTCAGGCCGTCTTCCGCCGGCTTGCCCCACGACGAGCGCGACTGCTTCGCGTCGCCGCTGGCGACGGCCGGCACCGTGCGGATATACGTCGCGATCGCGCCGATGTCGGCGTCGGTCATCTTCGAGAAGCTGTGCTCGACCGCCTCGGCCATCGGACCGGCCGCCTGCGCGACACCCGGCACGCTGCCGGTGCGCAGGTACTGGACGAGCTGCTGCTGCGTCCAGCCGCCGATCCCCGCATTCGGGTCGGACGTGATGTTGTAGCCGTCCCAGCCCGCCAGCACCGAACCCGACAGGAAGCTGCCGCCCGTCTCGTCGAGCGACTTCTCCTGCATCGCAATGCCGCGCGGCGTGTGACACGTGCTGCAGTGCGCGAGGCCCTGCACCAGATACGCGCCGCGGTTCCACTCGGCGCTCTGCGCCGGCTTCGGCTGGTACGCGCCGTCCTTCAGGAACAGCCAGTTCCAGATCTTCAGCGGCCAGCGCATGCTCAGCAATGCGGGGATCTCGTTCTTCGGCGGCGTCTGCTTGACCGGTTCGACACCGTGCATGAAGTACGCGTACAGCGCCTGCACGTCGTCGTCGTTGACCTTCGCGTACGACACGTACGGCATCGCCGGATACAGGTTGCTGCCGTTCTTCGAGACACCGTGACGCACCGCGCGTTCGAAGTCGTCGAACGTCCAGTTGCCGATGCCGGTGTCCGGGTCGGGCGTGATGTTGCTCGTGTAGATCTTGCCGAGCATCGGCACCGGCATCCCGAGGCCGCCGGCGAACGGCTTGCCGCCCTTCGCGGTGTGGCAGGCCATGCAGTCGCCCGCGACCGCCAGATATTCGCCGCGCTTGATCTGCGCGGGATCGGCCGAGTCGGCCGCGCGCACGAGGCCCGGCAGCGCGAGGCAGCCGGCGAGGAGGAAGGTGAGAGTAGATTTCCGCACGGTCAGACTTCCTTCTTCAGCGTGTCCGACATCCGCAGCGCCAGCGCCGCGATCGTCAGCGTCACGTTCACCGTACCGACGGTCGGCATCGTCGAGCTGCTCGAGATGAACAGGTTCGGATGGTCGAACGTGCGGCAGTCCTTGTCGACGACCGAGTCGCGCGCATCCGCGCCCATGATCGTCGAGCCCGTGATGTGGTTGTTCGGCGCGAATTCGTCGTTGAACACGACGTCCGTGCCGCCCAGCACCTGCGCCGCGGTCGCATAGACTTCGCGCGTGTGCACGGCGCCGCGCTTCACGTAGTCGTCGATCGCATAGGTGATTTCCGGGCGCGGAATGCCGATCGCGTCGGTGGCCGTCTTGCTCGGCACGATGCGGTTCTCGGGCTGCGGCAGGATTTCGTGGAAGCAGTCGAACTGCACGTAGCGGGCCGAACGATCGCGGATCTGCGCGTCGAGCTCGTCGGACTTCATCAGCTTGCCGGCCTTGAAGATCTTCTGCGTTTCCTGGTTGATGCGCGACATGTTCGACAGGTGGATCTTCTTCGCGGCTTCGGTCGCGCGGAACGGACCGTCGCGGAAACCGATCAGCGACGTCATTTCCTGCGGGCCGCGGCCCGGCCACAGCTTCTCGCTCGCGTAGAACGACACGCCCGTGCCCGGGTGATCCATCAGGTTGCGCCCGACCATGTCGGAACTGTTCGCGACGCCGTTCGGGAAGTCGCGGTTCGCCGACATCAGCAGGATCTTCGGCGTCTCGATACCGTTCGCGGCGACCACGAAGTACTTGCCCTCGACGCGATGGTCGGCGCCCGTCTTGTCCTTGTAGATCGCGGCGACGATGCGCTTGTCCGGCCCCGTCTCGAGCTTGTAGACCACGGCGCTGTCGATCAGCTTCGCGCCGGCCTGCTCGGCCTTCTCGACGTGCACGATGCCGTTGTACATCGCGCCGATCGGGCAGATCGGCATGCAGTTGTTGTTTCCGCAACAGGTTGGCCGGCCGTCGTACGGACGGCTGTTGCGCGCGACCGGCTCGGTCACCACGTGGAACTTCGGGTCATGGCCGTTGAGCGCGCTCTTGATCGTCTGCTCGTTGAACGACAACGGCAGCGGCGGCATCGGATACGGCTGCTTGCGCGGCGAGTACAGGTCTTCCTCGGGGCCGGGGCCCCACACGCCGAGCTCTTCCTCCGCGCGCTGGTAGTAATGCTCGAGGTCGTCGTACTGAATCGGCCAGTCGCGGCCGACGCCGTACACGGTCTTCATCTTGAAGTCGTTCGGGATGAAGCGCCATGCCGACGCGGCCCAGTGCCACGTCGTGCCGCCCACCGCGCGAATGTACTGCGAGTTGAACTTGTGCTCGCCCTTCAGGACCAGGTAGTCGTTCGGCGGGCCGTATTCCGGATGCGGCGCCCACGGGCTCGACGGGTACGGCGCCATGAAGTCCGTCTTGTCGGGCTGGTTGCGGAAGCGTTCGACGATTTCCCAGCGCGGCATGCGCGGGCCTGCCTCGAGCAGGATCACCGACTTGCCGGCCATCGCGAGCTGATGCGCGACGATCGCGCCTGCGACACCGGATCCGACGACCACGACGTCGGCTTTTTGCGTATCGGTATCGGCCATCAGGCTTGCCTCTCGATCGGTTTTTCGGCCCAGAAGCCGGGTTTGTTGGGGCAATACGAAGGAATCACGAGCGTATCGGACACGACGCTGAACATTAACGCTTCTTCGTAAGTAATCACGACGTTGTCGACGATGCCGAGATACCACGCTTCGAGAATCGACAGCGCGGAGGCTTGCTGATCGGGATTCAATGAACCGGACGCGAGCGCGCCCGCGAGTTGCGACAGACCGTCGGCGGTCTTGAACGAGCCCTTCTGCAAGGCCTGCAGGAAGCGGTCGCCGAGCACGCGGCTCAGCCCTTTCTTGCCTGTCAGTGCCTCGGAGAGCGTCATGAATGTATCGAGCGGCGCGGAGCCGGGATTATCGGCCAGGGCCCGCAACGCCAGCGAGCCGGTGAGGCCTGCCGCCGTCAGCGCCAGTGCGCCCTGCAGCCATTGACGCCGCGTGATGCCGGATGCGGCTGCGTCGCGATCGCGACGCGAGTGGGGGGTGTTGTCGTTGTGCATGTTTCCTTCTCTCGAACACCGGATTCGGGAAAACCACGCTTGATATTTCTCAAACTTTCGCGCGGCCCTGAAATGTACGCGCACAATTCGAATTGAACAATGCTTTTATAGTCCAATAAATGTTCCGCAATCCGAGACAATCGACATTTCGCTGCATTTTTGTGTCGTCGACGCGACAATTCTGCTTCCGGATGCCGGCGTGTCGCAAGCCGGCGACACGCCGCCTCCCCCTCCCTTCATCCGCTCACATGCGCGTCGGTTAGAATCGCGTGCAATCAAACAGAAAGCTTCCCTCCGAGGGCATCGAGCGATGAAGCAGCACAACAAACACAACAACACGAATTCAACCCGTCACACCACACGGCTGCTCTGGCGCATCGGCGCGGTCACGGCGCTCGGCGCTGCCGCGGCGCTGTCGCTGCATGCGGGCGCCGCCCGCACGGTGAGCGTGTCGCCGCAAGGCACCGTCACCGAAGTCCGGCAAAGCGTCGTCAAGTTCGACGAACCGATGGTCGCGTTCGGTTCGGCGTCCGCGCCGAGTCCCGCGCGCATGACCTGCAACGACTCCACCGCCGCGCGCGGCCAGGGGCACTGGCTCGACGACAAAACCTGGGTCTACGATTTCGAGAACGACCTGCCGCCCGGCGTGCGCTGCTCCGTCGCGCTCAACGATACGCTGCGCTCGGTCGCCGGCAACGCGGTCAGCGGCCCGCGCCGTTTCACGTTTCAAACCGGCGGCCCGTTCCCGGTGACGGTGCGCCCCGGCACGCGCGAGATCGAGGAACGCCAGGTGTTCGTGCTGAAGCTGAACGGCCCGGCCGAGCCGCGCTCCGCGCTCGCGAACATCTGGTGCGAAGCGGTCGGCATCGGCAACCGCATCCCCGTCACGGCCGCCGACGACGATACCCGCAACGCACTGCTCGACCACTTCGGGCTGAAGAAGGACGCCGCGCGCGTGCTGACGCTGTCGTGCGCGCAGGCGCTGCCCGCGAGCGCGAAGATGCAGCTCGTCTACGGCAAGGGCGTCGCGAGCCCGAGCGGCATCGCGAACGACACCGAGCGCCGCTTCGACTTCACCGTGCGCGCACCGTTCGCCGCGAGCTTCTCGTGCGAGCGCGAAAACGCGAAGGCGCCCTGCACGCCGCTGCGTCCGCTGACGTTGTCGTTCAATGCGCCGATCTCGCGCAAGAACGCCGAGGCGATCAAGCTGCGCGGCCCTGACGGCTCGCTTTCGCCGACCTTCGCGGCCGACGATCACAGCGACGAAGTGACCACCGTCACGTTCAACCCGCCGCTGCCCGCGCAGGCGAACCTGACGATCGAGCTGCCGTCCGGCCTGCGCGACGTGACGGACCGCCCGCTCGCGAACGCCGACCTGTTCCCGCTCGCGACGCGCACCGCGCCGATGCCGCCGCTCGCGAAATTCTCGTCGGGCACCTTCGGGATCGTCGAGCGATTCGCCGAACCGGATACGCCCGCGCTCGTGCCGGTCACGCTGCGCAACGTCGAGGCCGACCTGCATATCGCGGGCCTCAACACGAGCGGCGCGCAATTCTCGAACCTGAAGGTCGACGACGACACCGCGATCCGTCAATGGATGCGCACCGTCGAGCGCTTCGACAACTGGTCGATGACGGCCGGCACGATCGACGAGCGCATTCCGGGCCTGCTCCGGCGCAAGGGCCAGCACCCCGTCTACGTGCCGCTCCAGGCCGGCGAGAAGATGCCCGCGCCGCAGAACCGCCGCATCGACGTGCGTTCGCTGTCGCTGCTCGCCGGCGAACCGGGCGCGCAGGCACTGACGCTGCCGAAGGCCGATCCGAAGGCGCTGCGTCCGTTCGAGGTCGTCGGCGTGCCGATCGAAAAACCCGGCTTCTACGTGCTCGAACTCGCGTCGCCCGCGCTCGGCCGCTCGCTGCTCGCGAAGCCGTCGAGCATGTACGTGCGTACCACCGTGCTCGTCACGAACCTCGGCGTGCATCTGAAACAGGGCCGCGAGAACAACCTCGTATGGGTCACGACGCTCGACAAGGGCAAGCCCGTGCCGAACGCGCGAATCCGCGTGTCGGATTGCAACGGCGACGAAATCGCGTCCGGCAAGACCGATGCGCAAGGCCTGCTGAAGATCGACGGGGCATTCGAGCCGAAGCATGAATGCAGCCAGTCGGAACGCTTCGACGACTACTTCGTGTCGGCGCGCGTCGACGATCCCAAGACGGGCCCGGACATGGCGTTCGTCAGCTCGAACTGGAACCGCGGGATCGAATCGTGGCGCTTCAACGTGCCGACCGACACCGGCAGCGCGCCGACCGTGCGCGCGCATACGGTATTCGACCGCACGCTGCTGCGTGCCGGCGAAACCGTGTCGATGAAGCACTTCCTGCGCACCGAGACGCTGCAGAGCCTCGCGTTCCCGGCGCAATACCCGACGCGCGTGACGATCCGCCATCTCGGCTCCGACCAGACCTACAAGCTGCCGCTCACGTGGTCGGCCGACCACAGCGCCGACACGCAGTTCACGCTGCCGCCCGCGGCGAAGCTCGGCGAGTACAGCGTGTCGCTCGAAGGCGGCCCGGACGATGCGCCGACCGCCAGCTACTACAGCGGCAGCTTCCGTGTCGAGGCGTTCCGCCTGCCGGTGCTCAAGGGGACGATCGGCGCGCGCGACGCGCAGAAGAGCCCGCTCGTCGCGGCCAAGGAAGCGCCGCTCGCGGTGCAGATCGACTATGTGTCGGGCGGCGGCGCATCGAACCTGCCCGTGCAGGTGTCGGCGCTGATGAAATGGGCGTCGCCGCCGTTCGCGGATCGCTTCGAGGACTTCAGCTTCACGCCGTATCGTCCCGAGCGCAGCGACGGCAACGCCGACGACGATGCGCAGGACGGCGACAGCGCATCGGCCGCGAACAACGATCCCGACTCGACCCGGCTGATCGCGGACAAGCTGCCGCTGACGCTCGACCGCAACGGCGCGGGCACCGTCACGCTCAAGGGCCTGCCCGACGTCGACGCGCCGAAGCGTATCGCGCTCGAGGCGACGTTCGCGGACCCGAACGGCGAAGTGCAGACGATCCGCGGCGACACGATCCTGTGGCCGGCCGCGGTAGTGGCCGGCATCAAGGCCGGCCGCTGGGTGTCGGTCGGTCAGCGCGTGCCTGTGCAGGCGCTCGCGGTCGACCTGCAGGGCAAGCCGCGCGCATCGGTGCCGGTCGAGATCAAGGGCGTCGCGCACATCACGACGTCGTCGCGCAAGCGGATGGTCGGCGGCTTTTACGCATACGACAACAAGAGCGACACGCGCGACCTCGGCGTGCTGTGCTCGGGCAAGACCGACGACAAGGGCCGCATGGCCTGCGACGCGACGCTCGAACAGGCCGGCAACATCCAGTTGATCGCGGTCGCGAAGGACGGCGACGGCCGCACGTCGAACGCGTCGACGTCCGTCTGGGTCACGCGCGAGGACGAACTCTGGTTCGGCGGCGACAACACCGACCGGATCGACGTGATCCCGGAGAAGACGTCCTACGAGGCGGGCGAAACCGCCCGCTTCCAGGTTCGCATGCCGTTCCGCTACGCAACCGCGCTCGTCGCGGTCGAACGCGGCGGTGTGATGGAAACGCACGTCGTCGAACTCAACGGCAAGAACCCGACCGTCGACCTGAAGGTCGGCGAGTCGTGGGGGCCGAACGTGTACGTGTCGGTGCTCGCGTTGCGCGGCCGGATTCGCGAAGTGCCGTGGTACTCGTTCTTCACCTGGGGCTGGAAGGCGCCGGTCGAATGGGCCCGCGCGTTCTGGCGCGAAGGCCGTCACTATGAAGCGCCGACCGCGTTCGTCGATCTGTCGAAGCCCGCGTTCCGCTATGGCCTCGGCGAGATCAAGGTCGGCACGGGCGTGCATCGTCTCGGCGTGTCCGTGACGACCGACGCGACGCGTTACACGGTGCGCGGCAAGGCGCAGGCGCACGTGAAGGTCACGCTGCCGAACGGCCAGCCGGCGCCCGCCGGCACGCAGATCGCGGTCGCGGCCGTCGACGAGGCGCTGCTCGAGCTGATGCCGAACGACAGCTGGAACCTGCTCGACGCGATGCTGCAGCGACGCGCGTACGGCGTCGAGACGGCCACCGCGCAGATGGAAATCGTCGGTCGCCGCCACTTCGGCCGCAAGGCCGTGCCGGCCGGCGGCGGCGGCGGCGGCGCGCCGACACGTGAGCTGTTCGACACGCTGCTGCTGTGGAATCCTCGCGTGACGCTCGACGCGAACGGCAGCGCGACCGTCGAAGTGCCGCTGAACGACGCGCTCACGCGCTTCCGGATCGTCGCGATCGCGGCGGTCGGTCCCGACCGCTTCGGCACCGGCAGCACGTCGATTCGCAGCACGCAGGATCTGCAGCTGATCTCCGGGCTGCCGCCGCTCGTGCGCGAAGGCGATGCGTTCCGCGCGCAGGTCACGCTGCGCAACACGACCGACCGCGCGATGCAGGTCGTCGTGACGCCGCGCGTGACGGGCCTCGACGTCGCGCCGCAAACCGTGTCGCTCGCGGCCAATGCGGCGACGGAGGTGGCATGGACGATCACGGTGCCCGAGCAGGCGCTCGACGCGGCCGGCGCGCTGAACTGGCGCATCGAGGCGGCCGAGCAAGGCGGCAAGCGCGCGGCCGATGCGCTGGCCGTCGCGCAGAAGGTCGTGCCCGCGCTGCCGGTGACCGTGCAGCAAGCCACGCTCACGCAGGTCGACGGCACGCTGACGGTGCCCGTATCGGCCCCGGCCGGCGCCGTCAACAACGCACAGGGCGCGCCGCGCGGCGGCATCGCCGTGTCGCTGCAGTCGAAGCTCGCCGACGGCCTGCCCGGCGTGCGGCGCTGGTTCGAGCGCTATCCGTACCGCTGCCTCGAACAGCAGACGTCGCGTGCGATCGGCCTGCACGACGCCGCGCAATGGCAGGCGCTGGTGGCGCGCATGCCCGTGTACCTCGACAGCGATGGCCTCGCGAGCTACTTCCCGCCGTCGTCCGACGATGCGCACTACGGCAGCCCGACGCTGTCGTCGTACCTGCTCGTGGTCGCCGACGAGGCCGGCCGCCTCGACCCGCGCTTCGCGCTGCCGGAAGACCTGCGCACGCAGCTCGAGGCCGGGCTCGCGCGCTTCGTCGACGGCCGCATCGAGCGCAACGCGTGGGCGCCGCGCCAGGATCGCGATCTGCGCAAGCTCGCCGCGATCGAAGCGCTGTCGCGTTACGGTGCCGCGCAGGGCCGCATGCTCGGTTCGATCGAGATCGCGCCGAACCAGTGGCCGACGTCGGCGGTGATCGACTATCACGCGATCCTCACGCGCGTGAAGGACATCCCGCAGCGTGACGAGAAACGCGCGCAGGTCGAGCAGATCCTGCGTGCGCGCCTCACGTATCAGGGCACGCAGCTCGTGTTCTCGACCGCGCGCGACGACGATCTGTGGTGGCTGATGACGAGCACCGAGACCAACGCCGCGCGTCTCGCGCTGGAATTCGCGGGTGACCCCGCGTGGAAGGACGAAATGCCGCGCATCGCGACCGGCCTGCTCGCGCTGCAACGCCAGGGCGCATGGCAGACGACGACGTCGAACGCGCTCGGCCAGCTCGCGATCGAGCGCTTCTCGCGCACCTACGAGAGCACGCCCGTGGCGGGCACGACGAAGGTCGCGCTCGGCGGCAACGAGCGCGCGATCTCGTGGTCGCAGGCGCCGGCACCCGCCGACGCCCCCGCATCGGCCACCGCCGCGACCCGCGCCGCCGCCGCGCGCAGCGTGCTGATGCCGTGGCCACGTGCGGCGCAGGCACCGGCCACGCTGTCCGTCACCCAGGACGGCACGGGCCGCCCGTGGGCGACCGTCGAAAGCCTCGCGGCCGTGCCGCTGCGCGCGCCGTTCGCGGCCGGTTACCGGATCACGAAGACCGTCACGCCCGTGTCGCCCGCCGTCAAGGGCGTGCTGACGCGCGGCGACGTCGTGCGCGTGCATCTCGACATCGATGCGCAGAGCGACATGACGTGGGTCGTCGTCAACGATCCGATCCCGTCCGGCGCGACGATCCTCGGCTCCGGCCTCGGTCGCGACTCCGAAGCCGCGACGCAGGGCGAGAAATCGCCGGACGGCGCATGGCCCGCGTTCATCGAACGCGACTTCGACGGCTACCGCGCGTATTACGACTATCTGCCGAAGGGCAAACTCTCGGTCGAATACACGGTGCGGCTGAACAACGTCGGCACCTTCGGGCTGCCGCCGACGCGCGTCGAGGCGCTGTACGCGCCGTCCGTGTATGGCCTGTGGCCGAACCCGCCGATGACCGTGAAGCCGGCCGACGCGGGCAAGTAACGAGTACGTGATGATCGATCGTGTATCGCCGCGGCCGGTGCGTTTCGCCGGCCGCGTATTCGTCGCCGTCGCGCTGGCCGCGCCGCTGGTCGCGCACGCGCTGCCCGGCTACGACGACGTGCGCCGCAACTGGCGCAGTTCCGACTGGGTGCTGCTCGCGCGCGACGGCACGCCGCTGCAACGCACCCGCGTCGACCTCACCGAACGGCGCGGCGACTGGGTCTCGCTCGCCGACGTGTCGCCCGCGTTCCGCGAGGCGATCGTCGTGTCCGAGGACAAGCGCTTCTACGCGCACAGCGGCGTCGACTGGCGCGGGATCGCCGGCGCGGCGTGGGGCAATCTGTGGAACGAGCGCACACGCGGCGCGTCGACCGTGACGATGCAGCTCGCCGGCTTGCTTAGCGATTCGCCGCGCCGCTCGGGCCAGCGCTCGCTGCCGCAGAAGGCCACGCAGGCGATGAACGCGCTGCTGCTCGAGCGCGGCTGGCGCAAGGACCAGATCCTCGAGGCCTACCTGAATCTCGTGCCGTTCCGCGGCGAGACGGTCGGGCTCGCCGCGCTGTCGCAGGTGCTGTTCGGCAAGGCGCCGTCCGGTCTCGACGCGCGTGAAGCCGCGATCGCGGCCGCGCTGGTGCGCGCGCCCAACGCGGCCAGCGCGAAGGTCGCCGAGCGTGCGTGCCGGATCCTGCGCGACATGCATGCGGAACAGGCGTGCGCGTCGCTCGACGGCTACGTGCAGCTCGTGATCGCCCGCCCGGCCAACGCCGTGCGAGACGACGGCGCCGCCCTCGCCCCGCACTTCGCGCGCCGCATCGCGGCCGAAGTCAGACCGGCGGCCGGCGCGCAGGTGCGCACGACGCTCGATGCGCCGCTGCAGCGCTTCGCGCGCGACACGCTGACGCGCGCGCTGACCGAGCTCAACGCGCCCGCGCATCGGCGCAACGTGCAGGACGGCGCGGTCGTCGTGATCGACAACGCGACCGGCGAGATTCGCGCGTGGGTCGGTTCGTCGGGGGCGTTGTCGGGCGCGCGCGACGTCGACGCCGTGCTCGCGCCGCGCCAGGCCGGCTCGACGCTCAAGCCGTTCCTCTATGCGCAGGCGATCGACGAGAAACGGCTGACCGCCGCATCACTGCTCGACGACGCACCGATCAACCTCGCGGCCGGTGGCGGACTCTACATTCCGCAGAACTACGACAAGGATTTCAAGGGCTGGGTGAGCGTGCGCAGCGCGCTCGGCGGCTCGCTGAACGTGCCGGCCGTGCGCACGCTCGTGCTCGTCACGCCGCACCGCTTCGCACGCACGCTGACCGCGCTCGGCCTGCCGCTCGCGCAGGAAGGCGACTACTACGGCTTCAGCCTCGCGCTCGGCAGCGCGGACGTCACGCTGCTGTCGCTGACCAACGCGTATCGCGCGCTCGCGAACGGCGGCGTCGCACGCCAGATCGTCGACCTGCCCGCGCCGTCGCCCGCTTCCGGCGCATCGGCATCGGGGCGCGCGGACAACGGCACGCGCGTATTCAGCGAAGCGGCCAGCTTCGTCGTCGCCGACATCCTCTCCGACAACAACGCGCGCGTGCGCACGTTCGGCTTCGACAACCCGCTCGCCACGCGCTTCTTCTCGGCGGTGAAGACCGGCACGAGCAAGGACATGCGCGACAACTGGACGGTCGGCTTCACGTCGCGCTATACGGTCGGCGTGTGGGTCGGCAATGCGGACGGCTCGCCGATGTGGGACGTGTCGGGGGTGACGGGCGCGTCGCCGGT
Organism: Burkholderia sp. RF4-BP95; assembly: GCF_001521985.1. Taxonomy (NCBI): domain Bacteria; kingdom Pseudomonadati; phylum Pseudomonadota; class Betaproteobacteria; order Burkholderiales; family Burkholderiaceae; genus Burkholderia; species Burkholderia sp. RF4-BP95. Next base: position 92,282 of record NZ_LOSX01000047.1, read on the forward strand.
GTGGTCGGCCGTCGTCGGCTACCTGCACCGCGACCTGCCGAGCCGGGCGCCACGTCCGCCGGCCGGCGTCGAAACGCGTCGCATTACGTTCGAGCGCGACGTCGAGCCGTCGCGCGACGAGTGGTTCGTCGCGGGCACGGCGCTCGACACGATCCGGCTCGCGGCGCCCGTCACGCCGGGCAAGGACGGCGCGCGCGCACCGCTGACGATCGGCGCGCCGACCGACGGCACGATCTTCGCGATCGATCCGGACATTCCGCCGAAGAACCAGCGGATTTGGTTCGAGCGGTCGTCCGGGCATGCCGCGCGGTTCGCGTGGCGGCTCGACGACAAGGTGATCGGGCACGCCGACCGCGTCGCGTGGATGCCGTGGCCGGGAAGGCACCGGCTGGAACTCGTCGACGCGCGCGGCAACGTGGCGGATGCGATCGGCTTCGAGGTGCGCGGCGCGTTTGCGAAGCCGGCTGGGCGCAAGCCCTGAGCGCCCGCGCCGGCCGCTTACTGGCCTGCTGCGTTCGCCTTCGGCGGCTGATTGGAGAAGTCGATGACGGGCGCGGTCGAGATCGCGGCTTCGTTCGCGACGCTGAAGTTCGGACGCGGCTGGTAGCCGAAGATCCGCGCGATCACGACGCCCGGGAACTGGCGGATCTGCACGTTGTACTGCTGCACCGTCTTGATGTAGCGGCCGCGCGCGACCGCGATGCGGTTTTCGGTGCCTTCGAGCTGCGTCTGCAGATCGCGAAACGCCTCGTTCGCCTTCAGTTCCGGATAACGCTCCGACACCACCATCAGCCGGCTCAGCGCGCCCGACAGTTCGCCCTGCCGCTGATCGAACGCCGCCAATGCGGCGGGATCCTTTGCCATCTCCGGCGTCATCTGCACGCTGCCCACGCGCGCGCGCGCCGACGCGACCTCGGTCAGCACGCGTTCCTCGTGCGACGCGTAGCCCTTCACCGACGCGGCAAGGTTCGGCACGAGGTCCGCACGACGCTGATACTGGTTCAGCACCTCCGACCACGCCGCGTTGACGTCTTCATCCGACGACTGGATCGCGTTGTAGCCGCAACCGGCGAGCGGCGCGAGCACGCAGCATACGAGCAGGATTCGAAACCATTTCATTGTTTGTGACTTCCGGTTGAACGCTCCGGCTGGAGCGGTAAGTTGAAAAGAAACGTTCGCCCTCGCACCGCGCACGGCGGCTACCAGCGGCCCGATGCCCCGCCGCCGCCGCTCGAGCCGCCACCGCCGGTGAATGAATCGGACGAACTGGAGCTGGACGAATCCGAGCCGGACGATGGCCAATTGAACGACGAAGACGAGGACGTGGAGCGGGATGACGACCAATCGCTGCCCGTCAGTTTTTCGACGATCAACAGGATCCCCATCACCACGCAGAAGACCGTCAGCAGAACCTCACCGGGCGAATATCCCATCAGATGCCCGATCCAGATCAACGCCAGCAACGTCACGCCGATGATCGCCGTATTCTTCCGGACGCGTGCGGATCGAACGAGAGCGATGCCGAGGAGCCACGCACAGTAACCCATGCTCGTCGCGACGATCCCCAGCCCACCCAGCATCGCGACCAGATCGCCTTCGAAAATCGCGCCGACCGGCAACATCGCAACCGGCACGATTGTCGCGACGAGAAAGCTGGCCGGCAACATCACCTGCCAACGCAGCTTGCGCCATTCGGTGACGACACCCAGCGCGACACCGGTCAGCCCGAGCAGTAACCAGAAAAGGAAGCTCCCGACGTCGGCTGAGGGTTTCTCCCGCAAGCCGTTCGACAACCGCTTCGCATCGCCGGACGTCGCACGCTGCGCGTCCTCGTCGGGCAGTGCGCTATCCGACGCCGCCATTTCAGGCGGCGTCATCTCGCGCACCAGCGCATCGACCGCATCGCTCACGCCGGCTTCGATACGCTTCTCGCGAAACGCCGGCACGATGCGTTCACGGATGATTCGCCCCGCGACGATGTCCGGAATCGCGTCTTCCAGGCCGTATCCAACCTCGATCCGCACGGTGCGATCGTTCAGTGCGGCGACCAGCAGCAGACCGTTGTCGATCTTGCTCGCGCCGAGACGCCATTTCTCGAATACCGTGGTCGCGAACTGCTCGATGGTCGCGTGGCCGGTCGAGCCCACCAGCAGGATCGCCATCTGCACGCCGAGCCGGCGCTCGAGATCGGCCAGACGGTCGGTCAGCTCGGACGCACATGCGACACTCAGTACGCCCGTCATGTCGGTCACGCGGCCTGTCAGCGGCGGCGCTGCTTCGGGGTCGTTGGCGACGGGATAGGCGGCTGCGGTAGCCACGTTCGTGCAGGCCGACGGCGCACCGGCCGCCAACGGAATCGCGCTGGCGTCAGCGGCCGGCGCGGCGAAGGCCGTGCTGCACAGAACCATCGCCCCGGCCAGTAGCGCGGCCGCCACCGCCTTGCCGCGGATGCGGGCGGGCCGCGTCGCGTTGCGGGTCGTGCATGCCATCGATGCCGGATCGCCCTCGCAATCCGGGAGGCGTGACCGCCGCGTCAGTCGTTTCAGGTTCATGTCGGAAACGGCGCGCCGGTTCCGTCGGGAATGGCGCGTTCTCTCGTCGTTTTTTGATCGTCCCGCAGCATAACCAATTGCGAAGGGAATCGAAAGGCTCCGGACCCGGGCGGTTGCCGATCGCGCCGGTGCAACGTGCTGCTCGCGCGAGCAGGTTTGACAAGACTCACCTGCCGGCACGCGCTCCCCGCGCTCTGTCGAGAAAGCGAGCATGCACCGCCGGAATCCGAGACCTAGAATATGAGCGACACCGCCTATCCGGCGTCCACCGGTTGCCACACTTGCCCATATGCCCGCGACCATGAACCCTCGCCATCCGCGCTTTCTCCGCCCCTCGCGGTGCACCGCCTGCGTCGCCGCCCTCGCGGCACTGGCCGGTTGCAACGGCGACGCCTGCTTCGGCGTCGATGTCTGCTTCAACGGCAACAACACGCAGACCGTCGCGCTGTCCGGCACGGCCGCCACGGGCTCCGCGCTCGCGAGCGCGTCGGTCACGGTCAGTTGCGCGCAAGGCTCGGCGACGACGCTGACCGACGGTGGCGGCAACTACCGCGTGACGGTGAACGCCGTGCTGCCGTGCGTGATCACCGTCGCATCGAGCGGCACGAGCCTGCATTCGCTCGCCTACGCGGGCGGCACCTTCAACACGACGCCCGAGACCGAGCTGATGCTCGTCTATCTCGCCGCGCAACTCGGTACGAACACGGCCGGGCTGATCGGCAATTTTCAGGGGAATGCGCACTTCCAGCAGGCGATGGGCAGCCCGAACACGGTGCAGGCCGCGCAATCGGCGGTCGTGACGAATCTGCAGCAGCGCTATTCGGTCACGCTGTCGACGCCGGCCTTCCTGACGACGCCGTTCGTGGTCGGTCAACCGGGCGTCGACAGCGATCTCGACGCGCTGGCCAAGGCCGGCGCGATCGATTCGAACGGAATGCCGGATCCGGCCGCGGTTTCGCTGCTGGCGCAGGCGGGCGCGGGGCACCCGCTGTGAGCGGCCGGCGTGCCATTGCGGCACGCGCTTGCGCAGCCTCTAAGGCTTACGCGGCTTCCCCGCTCCCGCAAGCAACCCGCGCCGCCTGCTGCTGCGTGAGGTAGCGCAGCAGCTTCGTCACCATCCACACGACGATGAACGACAGCGCGACGAAGAACACCGCGAGCGGCGTCAGCACGTGAATCGACACGAAACCGGCCAGCCCCATCATCGCGGACGACACGAGCAGCAGCGCGCACCCGAGGATCGCGCTCGTCAGCCCCGCGATATGCGGAAACAGCGAATTGCCCTTCGCCATCAGCGTCGGATACATCGCGCCCGCGCAGAAACCCATCACGAGCACCGGCGTCGCGAGCGTCCACACGCGCAGGCCGACGGTCAGCGCCAGCACCAGCATCGCGACCGCCGCGCCCGCCATCACGCGTGCGCCGATGCGCAGCCGCTGCTCGGCACTCGGCAGCCCGCGCCCGTGAATCCGGTTCGACAGCCCGCCGAGGAAATACATCAGCCCGATTCCGAGCGCGAGATAGCCGAAGTAGGTCGGCGGCTTGTGCAGCGTGGTCTGCACCATGAACGGCCCGACGATGTTGAACACCAGCAGGATGCTGTAGCACAGCCCCTGCGCGAGGAAGCAGCTCTGGAACACCGGGCTCGCGAGCACCTTGCCCGCGTTCGCCATCAGCGTGCGCGGCTCGAGATGGACCGGTTTCGGCAAGGTTTCGCGATAGCGCCAGAGCAGCGCCCACATCACCAGCGAGTACACCAGCAGGAACACGAGGCACGCGCGCCAGCCGAACCACTCCTGCAGGTGCGCGCCGATCACCGGCGCGATGATCGGTGCGAGCCCCCACGCGATCGACATGTACGTAAACGCGTGCATCAGCGCCTGGCCCGAGAACGAATCGGTAATGATCGCCTTCGCGAGCAGGTTCGTGGTCGCGATCCCGAAGCCCTGCAGGCAACGCGCGAGCACGAACGTCTCCAGGTTCGGCGCGCCGAGCGACAGCAGGCAGCCGATCGTGTAGATGACGAGCCCGAACGCGAGCACGCGCTTGCGCCCGTACGCATCGGCGACGGGGCCGAAGATCAGCTGGCCGAGCGCATAGGCAGCCATGTAGCCGGATACGCTCGACTGGATCGCCTGCGGCGTGGTCGCGAACGAGCGCGCCATGTCGGGCAGCGCGGGCACGTAGATGTCGATCGCGAGTTGGCCGGCGGAGGCAAACAGGCAGATCAGGAACAACAGGAAGCGCGGCGAGTTCGATTCGCGCGCGGGGGTGAGCGAGGCGTTCATGACAACCGGGAAAGATTCGGACGGCGGCGGCACGCGCCGTGCTGTTCGAACGACGAACAACGGTGCGCGACGAAGTGCGTATTGTGCCTGTTGTTGCGCAGCGCGACAGGAATCCCATGGCGCGGGCACGGTTGAATGCCGATTTCGGCACAGTCGGCAACTGACGAACCGGCATTGCGCCGGCCGGAAATCAAGGTCTCACGCACGCTTGCGCCGCGCCAGGGTCCGGGCCATAAACGGAAGCCGCCGGCAGGTGCCGGCGGTCTTTTTATTTGCGGTGCGATACGCCGACGACGCGTCGATCAGTACTGCGCCTGATCCGTCGGATTCCTGAACAGCTGCTTCATCTCCGGCGACAGCGGATAATTGAGGCTCACGCCCTTCGGCGGAATCGGCTGCATGAACCACTGGTCGTAGAGCTTCTCGGCCGCGCCGGAGGTCTGCATCTTCGCGATCACGCCGTCGACCACGTGCTTGAACGCCGGATCGTCCTTGCGCATCATGCATGCGTAGTTTTCGTGAACGAGCGGCGTGCCCGTCACCGTGTACGCACTCGGATTGCGGTCCTTCGCGATCTCGCCGTACAGCAGCGGCTCGTCCATCACGAACGCGACCGCGCGCCCCGTCGTGACGTTCAGGAACGCTTCGGCGTGGTCCTTCGCGCTGATGATCGTCATGTTCATCCCCTTCTCCTCGTTCAGCTTGCGCAGCAGGCGCTCGTCCGACGTGCCGGCCGTCGTCGCGACCGTCTTGCCGGCCAGGTCCGTGAAGTCCTTCACGCCGGAATCCTTGCGCGTGCTGAAGCGGATTCCGTACAAAAAAATACTGTTCGAGAACGCGGCCTGCTTCTGCCGCTCCAGCGTGTTGGTCGTCGACCCGCACTCGAAGTCGATCGTGCCGTTCTGCAGTAGCGGAATCCGGTTCTGCGACGTGATCGGGATTTCCTTCACCGTCAGGTTCGGCGCCTTCAGCTCGGTCTTGAGCGCGTCGATGATGCGCGCCGCGATGTCGCGCGAGTAACCGATGTTCTTCTGCTGGTTGTCCGAATACGAGAACGGCACCGACGATTCGCGGATACCCAGCGACACGATGCCCGTGTCCTTGATCTTCTTCAGCGTGCCGGTGAGTGCCTGCGCGTGCGCGGTGCCCGCCAGCGCGCAGGTCAGTGCGACGGCCAGCCAACGGAAGCGGCGATCCATGCTTTTCTCCTGACGAAACGTTGATCGAATCGCGATCGTACGCCCGACAAAATTCGCGCCTCATCAGGGAAAGCGTAAAGCGCACTCCGTCGATGCCGCCCGCGAGCAATCGTTTCCGTGGCGCGCAAAAACGCCCGCGCCGCACGTTTCTCCCGGTCATCCGCCTCCAATCTTGCACTGCGTGAACAGATCATCCGTTCCAAACGCGCGTTCATGCTGCAATACAGCAAGGCAATCGTTTGCGTGTCGCGCTTTTTTCACACAAAACATATTCAAGAAGCCGCCTCATCGGCCGTTACCCAGTGCATGGCGCGTCGCAGCAGTCTGCACGTGTCCGATAAAAAAACAGGTCCGGTTTACGCCGGGCAGGCACGGCCGCCAGCACGACGGTCATCTACGAGGATCGAGTTTCACCATGAGAGCCAAACGATTCAATTTCGCGCTGGCCCACTCCGCTCATGCGCGCATGCTCGCCGGCATGCTGTCTGCCGCGGCCCTGCTTCCGATCGCCGGTTGCGGCGGTGGCGGCGACGGCAGCAATCCGTCTTCTTCCAACGCAGCGCCGGCCCCCTCGCCGGCGCCCTCCCCAACCCCGACGACCCCGCCCCCGACCAACGGCAGCAATGCATGCACGACGCAGCAGGCCGCCGTGCAGATGGCCGCCCAGACGACCGGGCCCATCGAGCCGCCGGTCGATCACCTGATCGTCCGGCTGAAAACGCCGACTGCCGCGCGCGCGATGGCGGCCATCGACACCGGCACGCGGCTCGACGCGGTGATCCAGCGCTCGATGACGCGCTGGACAGCGCCGACGTCGAGCGGCGCCGCACGGACGTATGCCGCCGTGACGACATCGCAGGCACCGCTGAACGTGCAGGTCGAGCGAACCCTGTCGGACGGCGCGGCCGTGCTGTCCATCGGCCAGCGCATCGCATCCGACGACGCGGCGGCGCTCGCGCAGGCGTTCGCGGCCGACGGCGACGTCGACTACGCGGAACCCGATCACCCGATGCGAATCCGCGACACGCCGAGCGACCCCGCCTATGGCCAGCAGTGGTATCTGTCCGACGCCAGCGTCGGCATCAACGCGCCGCCTGCGTGGACGCGAACCAAGGGTGCGCCGACCGTCGTCACGGCCGTGCTCGACACCGGCTACCGGCCGCACCCCGACCTCGTCGGCAATCTGCTGCCCGGTTACAGCTTCATCTCGAACGCCAACACCAGCAACAACGGCCAGGCGCGCGGCACCGATGCAACCGATCCGGGCGACTGGGTCACGCAGCAGGAACTGGACGACACCAGCGGCCCGTACTATCACTGCGCGAGCGAGCCGAGCGCCAGCAGCTGGCACGGCACGCGCGTGATGGGCGTGATCGGCGCCGCCGCCAACAACGGCATCGGCGTCGCCGGCGTGTCGTGGCTCGGCCGGATCCTGCCGGTGCGCGTGCTCGGCAAGTGCGGCGGCAAGACGAGCGACATCGCGGACGCGATGCGCTGGGCAGCCGGCATCCCGGTCGCCGGCGTGCCGACGAACCCGAATCCCGCGAAGATCATCAACCTGAGCCTGGGCGGCGTCGGCGCGTGCAGCGCGACGTTCCAGCAGGCGATCGACGATGTGAATGCGAAGGGCGTGACCGTCGTCGTCGCCGCCGGCAACGATGGCCTGTCGACCGCGCTCGACCAGCCGGCGAACTGCCGCGGCGTGATCACCGTCGCCGCGACCGACGCGACCGGGCGCCGCGCGTCGTTCAGCAACTTCGGCTCCGACGTCGCGCTGAGCGCACCGGGCGTCAACATCCTGTCGACGGCCAATAGCGGTAAGACGACACCGGACACGGACACGTACGGCACCGCGAGCGGCACGAGCCTCGCGACACCGCAGGTGACGGGCATCGTCGGGCTGATGCTGTCGGTGAACGGCAACCTCACGCCTGCCCAGATCCAGCAGAAACTGCAAGGCGGCGCACGTGCGGCGATGCTGCCGGCCAGCACGTCGTGCACCGCGCTGCCGGCCGGTTCCGGTATCGCGGATGCAGGCGCTGCCGTCACGGCGTCCACGCAGTAACCGGCACGTCGCCTCGACGCAACCGCGCGCATGCCTGCCTGGCATGCGCGCGTTTTTTTCGTCCGCGAAGCCAGCGTCGTCGCACCGGTGTATTGCAGGAACTGCCTGAAAAAAGGGCGTAAAAAGGGTTGACGCTTCGCACGACGACCCATTACCATCGCCCCCGTCTGATTACATGGAGTGTTCTGTGAACACCGATGCGAGTTGTAGTTGGTCCTCGACCAACTTGACTGCTGCCTGAGGAAACCGCGCAGAGCCTCGTCTTCTGCCGCATCCCGGGAAGCAGGATGCGGCGCCCTTCCGGCCTGACCGGCCAGAATCCCCCGCCGATTTTTTCGATATCGCCGAACGTCCGCGCTGCGCAACCGTGCGTTGCCGCGCGCATACGTTCGCGCCGCACGCAGCGCACGCTGCGTGCGTGTTCCGTTCGCGTGCCGTCCGGCCGCGCGCCCTCACGCGTGCGCGGCTATCGATCGCCCGTGCCGTCCACCCGCAACCGACAGGAGTGCAGATGAACTCAGACGACAGTAGTCGATTACCGCTCGCCGGTGCGACGCCGCGCTTCGTCCCTCGGACCGCACTCCGCGCGCCGGCGAGCCTTCCTCCCTTCACCGATCCACAGCCGATCGCGCCCGGCGCGACGCGGCGGGAAGCGTTCGTGCGTCGATAACGTCACGGTCGCTTCCCGCCCGCCGCCGCGTGCGCAAGGAGCGATTCATGACACAACGAAACACCTCGCAAAAGAAACAGCGCGGCTTCATCAACGCCGGCCCCGGTCAGCAGAACGAACCGCGCGTCATGCGCGCCGCGCGGGAAGCGGCCCGCCCGCTCGAAGAAACCTTCAAGTCGCTGCATACCAGCATGCGCGGCCTCACCTACGGGCAGGCCGCCGACCGTCTGCAGCACGACGGCCCGAATGAAATCGCGCACGACAAGCCGCCGCACTGGACGCGTCAGTTGCTGCATGCGTTCCACAATCCGTTCGTCTACGTGCTGCTGGTGCTGGCCGCGATCAGCTTCTTCACCGACGTTTACTTCGCGGCACCCGACGATCGCGACTACGTCGGCATGACGATCCTGCTGGCGATGGTCACGATCAGCGCGTTGCTGCGCTTCGTTCAGGAATTCCGGTCGCTGCGCGCGGCCGAAAAGCTCAAGGCGATGGTCCGCACGACGGCGACCGTGCAGCGCGCGGTGACCGACACGTCCGAGCCGGCGCGCCGCGAGGTGCCGATGCGCGAAGTGGTGGTCGGCGACATCGTGCATCTGTCGGCCGGCGACATGATCCCCGCCGACGTGCGTCTGCTCGCGTCGCGCGACCTCTTCATCAGCCAAGCCGTGCTGACCGGCGAAGCGCTGCCGGTCGAGAAGTACGACACGCTCGGCGCGGTCGCCGGCAAGTCGGCCCACGCGGGCATGGCGGGTGCGGCGAACGACGCGTCGACATCGCTGCTCGATCTCGAGAACGTGTGCTTCATGGGCACCAACGTTGTCAGCGGCACCGCGACGGCCGTGGTCGTCGCGACCGGCGAGGACACGTATTTCGGATCGCTCGCGCGCAACGTCGTGAGCCATAAGCGGATCGAGACGAGCTTTGACCGCGGCGTCGCGAGCGTGAGCTGGCTGCTGATCAGGTTCATGTTCGTGATGGTGCCGATCGTGTTCATGATCAACGGCCTGACCAAGGGTGACTGGCTGAGCGCGCTCACGTTCGCGCTCGCGGTGGCCGTCGGCCTCACGCCCGAGATGCTGCCGATGATCGTCAGCGCGAACCTCGCGCGCGGCGCGATCGCGATGGCGCGCCGCAAGGTCGTCGTGAAGCGGCTGAATTCCGTGCAGAACTTCGGCGCGATGGACGTGCTGTGCACCGACAAGACCGGCACGCTCACGCAGGACAAGATCATCCTCGAACACCATCTCGACCTGTCCGGCCACCGGAACGAGGACATCCTGCGGCTCGGCTGGCTGAACAGCTTCCATCAGAGCGGCCAGAAGAACCTGATCGACATCGCGGTGGTCGCGCGCGCCGACGAGATCGGCGAGCGCGTGAAGCCGCAGGGTTACAGGAAGATCGATGAGTTGCCGTTCGACTTCGTGCGCCGCCGCCTGTCGGTCGTCGTCGAGGACGCGCACGGCGCGCACCTGCTGATCTGCAAGGGCGCGGTGGAGGAAATGCTCGCGGTATCGACCCACGTGCAGGACGAGCATGGCGTGCGTCCGCTCGACTTCGTCGCGCGCAAGCGGCTGCTCGAACAGGCAAACGCCTACAACGAGGACGGCTTCCGCGTGCTGGTGCTCGCGACCCGCGCGATCCCGCGCGGCGACGAACGCGAACAGTACCGCACCGCCGACGAGCGCGACCTCGTCGTGCGCGGCTTCCTGACCTTCCTCGATCCGCCAAAGGAATCGGCCGCACCGGCGCTCGCCGCGCTGCGCGAGAACGGCGTGTCGGTGAAGGTGCTGACGGGCGACAACCCGACCGTCACGATGAAGGTGTGCCGCCAGGTCGGCCTCGAACCGGGCAGGCCGGTGCTCGGCGCTGAAATCGAGGCGCTCGACGACGCGACGCTCGCGCAGCTCGTCGAACGCACGACGGTGTTCGCGAAGCTCACGCCGCTGCAGAAGGCGCGCATCGTGAAGGCGCTGCAGGCGAACGGCCACACGGTCGGCTTCCTCGGCGACGGCATCAACGACGCACCCGCGCTGCGCGACGCCGACGTCGGCATTTCGGTCGACAGCGGCGCCGACATCGCGAAGGAAACCGCCGACATCATCCTGCTCGAAAAGAGCCTGATGGTGCTCGAGGAAGGCGTGATCAAGGGCCGCGAGACGTTCGGCAACATCCTGAAGTACCTGAACATGACGGCCAGCTCGAACTTCGGCAACGTGTTCTCGGTGCTCGTCGCCAGCGCGTTCCTGCCGTGGGAGCCGATGCTCGCGACCCAGTTGCTCGTGCTGAACCTGATCTACGACACGTCGCAGATGCTGCTGCCGTGGGACAAGATGGATCCGGAGTTCCTGAAGAAGCCGCGCAAGTGGGAAGCCGGCAACATCGGCCGCTTCATGCTGTGGGTCGGGCCGACGTCGTCGGTGTTCGACATCACGACCTACGTGCTGATGTGGACCGTGTTCGGCGCGGGTGCGATGTATCACCTGCACGGCGGCTCGGGCGGCCAGATCGTGATGAACTCGGGCTGGTTCATCGAGAGCCTCGTGTCGCAGACGCTCGTCGTGCACCTGCTGCGCACGCAGAAGATTCCGTTCCTGCAGAGCACGGCCGCGCTGCCGGTGCTGCTGTCGACGTTCACCGCGATCGCGATCGGCTGCTGGCTGCCGTTCTCGCCGTTCGCGGATTCGCTCGGTTTCATGCACCTGCCGGGCACCTACTGGCTGTGGCTCGCCGCGACGATGGTCGGCTACATCCTGCTCGCGCAGATCGTCAAGACGATCTATGTGCGTCGCTACAAGCAGTGGTTCTGACTTCCTCCAAACGACGGCGTGCCGGCCCGCATGGGTGGCACGCCCACGACGCACTACAGGTGACGTGATGAAAAGAAGAATGCTTCCGCTCGCGGCCGCGAGCGCCCTCCTCGCGCCGCTGGATGCCTACGCGGCGCATCCGCTCGTCAGCGACGACACGGGCACGCAGGGCAATGCGAACTGGCAGTTCGAATTCAACGGCGAGGAAACCTCGAAACAGGACGAGAACGGCCGCCATCAGTTGTGGAACGCGACGCTCACGCGCGGGTTCGGCGAGCACGTCGATCTCTACGTGAGCGCGCCTTACACGCATCTGCAAACGCGCACCGACGAAAACGGCGCGGGCATCGGCGATGTCGAGATCGGCATGAAATGGCGCTTCGTCGAACGCGGGCCGCTGTCGCTCGCGCTGAAACCGAAGGTGACGATGCCGACCGGCAACGACGGTCGCGGGCTCGGCACGGGCCGTGTCGGCACCGGCGCGACGCTGCTCGCGCAAGCCGACGTCGCGCGCTTCTCGCTGCTCGCGAATGCGGGCCTCGCCTACCAGCCGAATCGCCAGGGCGATCTGCGCTCGGTCTGGGCCGTGTCGGCCGCGGCGCTCTACAAGGCAACCGACAAACTGCAGTTCGTGGCGGACATCGGCGTATCGCGCAACACCGAAAGCACGGCCGGCGCAAATCCGGCATTCGTGATCGCGGGTGCGATCTACTCGCCGAGGCGCTGGCTCGATCTCGACATCGGCTACCGGCACGGGCTGAACGACCAAACCTACCGTCATTCCGTCATGGGTGGAGTAACGGCGCGGTGGTGATGCCGTGACGATGCGGCCGACGCCGCATGTCTGACCGCACCGCGACGGGCCGCCTTCGGGCGGCCCGTTTTCTCATTTGCCGTCGTTCGCGCCGAACAGTTGCGCGCACACGGCGCGCCCCGCTTCGGTCAATGCGGCGCTGCCGGTGCCGTCGTCGTTCAGCGTCGTCGCGCTCAGGCCGGCGGCGTCGAGTTGCGTCAGCACGCGGCGCAGCGTGCTCATCGGCAATTGGGTGCGCTTCGCGATTTTCGGCAGCGACCACGTCCTGCCGGACGGATCGGTCGCGGCGTCGTGCAGCGTCGCGAGCGTCGCAACGAGTGCGGGATCGAGCGGGGCGTCGTCGGATTCTGAAGTCATCGGTTCGGGTTCGCGAGCCGGTGCGGGACCGGCATTCAGGAAGGATGCAATCGCGGACACTATACGCCCGGTCACGCGCCCTTGATCGCGGCGCGCATGAACGACACGAAACGCGTGGTCACGGGATCGTCACGACCGGACAGCCATGCCAGCCCGACGCGCCATTTCGCGTCCCTGCCGGCGAGCGGCAATACGGTCGCGTCGCGCAGCAGATACTGCGCACGCGAAGGAATGAACGCGACGCCGACCCCGGCCGCGACCGACGTGAGCACCGATTGCACGTCCTCCGCCTGCTGCGTGACCTGCGGCACGAAGCGCCGCTCGACGCACCACCGGTCGATCTGTGCGGCGAGCCCGGGGCCGCGTGCGCGCTGCAGCGCGATGAAGCCGATCTCGTTGAGCACGTCGAGATCGGCCGGCACGCGCTTGAAGCCGAGGTGCGGCGGCACCGCGAGCGCCAGCCCCTCGTCGATCACCTTGAACGACGACAATCCTTCATCCGACGGCAAACGCAGGAACCCCGCGTCGAGCTTGCCCGCGCGGAGCCGACGAGTTTGCTCGGACGACGACAGGTCGCTCAGCGTGACCGCGATGCCCGGATTGCGGCGCCGGAATTCCGCGACGAGTTTCGGCACGAGCGTCAGCACGGACAGGCAGATGCCGAGCCGCAAATGCCCGCGTTGCCCGCTGGTCGCCTCCCGTGCACGCGCGAGAATCTCGTCGGCGTCGCGCACGAGCGCCTGCGCGTCGGGCAGGAAGCGTTCACCGAACGGCGTCAGCTCCGCGCCGTGCCGCCCGCGCTCGAACAGCTTGCCGCCGAGGCTCGCCTCGAGCGCGCCGATCTGCTTGCTCAGCGCCGGCTGGCTCATGTGCAGCGTGTCGGCCGCACGGCTGAAATGGCTGAGTTCGGTGACCGTCAGGAAAGTGCGCAGCAGTTTCAATTCCATTCTTCAAAGGAATCGTATCGATCGAAACATTCATTTTACTGATCGAATGGCGTGACGTTCAATACGGAAACGCCCCTTTCGGAGTTACCTACCATGCCTTTCGATCATGCGGCCGAGTGCCTGACCGACGCGTCGTGCGACACGGTCGTCGCCGGCGCAAGCGATGCCGGGCCCGACGCGCCGGCGCCCGAGCGTCGCACCGCACGCGCCGACGGCCGCAGCCGCCGCTTGCGCTTCGGCGATGCGCTGGACGACGTGCCGCCACGTGCCGCCACCGGTTCGATCGCGATCAGCTTCGCGGTCGTGTCGCGGCGGAACTGGCCGCGTTGAATCGCGACACCTGGCGCCCGCCGCCGAACGCACGCGTTCGATCCTCCGCAAAAAAACCGCAGGAATCCGCGCGCATCACGCATCATTGCGCGCACTTCCATCGTCATCGCCACGCGATCGACCTTATAATTTCCCGCACCCGCTGACCGCCCACGCATTTCGCGCCGCCGCAACGCGCGAGAAAAGGAGACTTTCGCTTGACCGGCCTCATCGCGCGCCTGCCTCGCGCCCGGACCACCCTGATCATCGCCCTCTCGTTCCTGACACTCGCGTTCGCGACGAACGCGTCCGCGCAGCCGCATCGCACCGCGTCGCCGCATGCGCATGCGAAAGTCGTCAAGAAAAAGCCCGCTCCCCGCAAGCACAAGGCCGTCAAGCATCGCCGCCCGCGGGTGAAGCATCAAGCGGTCAAGCGTCACGCGGCGCCCGCACCGCAGCGGCGCGCGAAACGCACGAATGCGGTTCGCCCTCGCCCCGCCGCGAAGCCGCGCCTGCTCGCAAGCTGCGGCTATAGCCCGCGCGCGGTACGCTCGCTGCACTCGCGCGCGGCCTACGTGCTCGACGTCGACTCCGGCACGCCGCTGCTGGCCCGCAACGCACGCACGGTGCGGCCGATCGCGTCGATCTCGAAGCTGATGACCGCCGTCGTCGCGCGCGACGCGGACCGTCCGCTGAACGGCGTGCTGCGCGTCACCTCGCGCGACCGCGACACGATCAAGTTCACCGGTTCGCGGCTGCCGATCGGCGCCGAACTGTCGCGCCGCCAGATGTTCCATATCGCGCTGATGTCGTCGGAAAATCGCGCGGCCGCCGCGCTGAGCCGCGACTATCCGGGCGGCCGTGCCGCGTTCGTGAAGGCGATGAACCGCGAGGCGCGCCGGCTCGGGATGCGCCACACGCATTTCCGCGAACCGACCGGCCTCTCGCCGCACAACGTGTCGACCGCCGAGGATCTCGCGCGGCTCGTCGCCGCGGCCGCGCAGGATCCGCTGATCCGCTATTTCTCGACGGACACGTCGACCACCGTGCAGGCCGGCGACGGCGAGCTGCTTTACGTGAACTCCGATCCGCTCGTCCGCCACGGCCGCCTGCCGATCCGGTTGCAGAAAACCGGCTTCATCAACGAATCGGGGCACGGCGTCGTCATGCGCATGCACGTGAAGGGCCGCCGCGAAACGGTCGTGCTGCTCGGCGCGCCGACGCGCGCCGGCGTGTCGAGCGATGCCCTGAAGATCCATCGCTGGCTGGCCTGCTCGATCCAGTAAGCACGACGCGCGCGGCCCGCGCGCTCATCCACGAAGGAGCGATGCCATGCAGGACGAATACCGTTTCAACGCATTCGGACGCCTGCTCGCCGTCGTGCGTTCGAACGGCCGCTGGACCGTGTTCGATCTCGGCACCGACGGCAAGCGACGGCCGGCCAACCTGCAGATTCCGTCCGCGCTCGCCGCGGACGAACTCGCGCAATATCTCGGCGACCTGCTGCACGAGAATGCGTCGCCGAAGTACAACGACGTCGTGCCGATTCCGTCACCGCGCCGCGCGTAACGCGCTGCCCACTCCCACCGCACCGACACACCACGCATCTCGCACGCCCGCCAAATTCGACAGCCAAACTTGCAAGTTAAACTGTCGTGTTCTATGATTCGCCGCATGACACCGCCACGCTCACCCGGCGTTTCCGCCGATACCGTCGCCGCCGATCTGACCCTCGCGGTCGGCCAGTTGATCCGCCGGCTGCGTTCCGAGATCGAATCCGAAGGGCTCGGCATGTCGCAGACGAGCGCGCTCGCACGGCTCGAACGACAAGGCCCGATGACCACCGCCGATCTCGCCCGCGCCGAGGCGATGAAGCCGCAGTCGATGAAGGCGATTCTCGCGAGCCTCGAGGAAGACGGGCTCGTCGAACGCGAGCCTCATCCGACCGACGGCCGCCAGATCCTCTTCATGCTGACCGCGGCCGGCCTCGCGGCGCGTCGCAAGCGCAACACCGCGAAGCACAAGTGGCTCGGTGCCGCGATCGAGAAGCTCGCCCCCGAAGACATCCGCACGCTTGCCGCCGCGATTCCGCTGATCCGGCGCATCGGCGAGCAGTGACCCGCATGCGTGCCGCGCGGCATCCGCGCGCACGCTTTCCTTCGCCCACTTCACGGAGCATCACGCCATGAGCACGACCCGTCTCGACACGCAAACGGCACTCGTCGTCATCGACCTGCAGAAGGGCATCGTCGCGCTGCCCACCGCTCACCCGGTCGCACCGGTGATCGAGCGCACGCGCGCGCTGCTCGACGCCTTCCGTAGCCGCGGCCTGCCGGTCGTGCTCGTCAACGTTGCCGGCAGCGCGCCGGGCCGCACGCAGCAGCAGGTGCGTCTGGATGCCCTTCCCGCCGACTGGACCGATCTTCTGCCCGAACTGAACCGCCAGCCAAGCGACCATGTCGTGACGAAGAAGACCTGGGGCGCGTTTACCGGCACCGGTCTCGACGCGCACCTGAAAGCCGCCGGCGTCACGCAGATCGTGCTGGCCGGCATCGCGACGAGCATCGGCGTCGAATCGACGGCCCGCCAGGCGCACGAACTCGGCTACAACGTGACGCTCGCGGTCGACGCGATGACCGACCTCAACGCCGACGCGCATACGAACAGCGTCGAACGGCTGTTCCCGCGCCTGGGCGAGACGGGTCCGACGCAAGCAATCCTCGCGCTGCTCGACCGGCGCGGCGCGTGAGCGACAAACGCGCTCGGCCGGCGCCGGGCCATGCGGCCGGCCGGCTCGATCCGTCGATCTGGAAAGTCAGCGCCGTCGCGACGCTCGGCTCGCTGCTGTCGCAACTCGACGCGACGATCGTCAACGTATCGCTGGCGAGCCTCGCGACCGATCTGCACGCAAGCCTGTCGACGATCCAGTGGGTGACGAGCGGCTACCTGCTCGCCCTCACACTGGTGTTGCCGCTGAACGGCTGGCTGGTCGACCGCATCGGCGCGAAGGCGCTGTACCTGTGGTGTTTCTCCGCGTTCACGCTGACGTCGGCGCTGTGCGGGCTCGCGTGGTCCGCGCCGTCGCTGATCGCGTTCCGCGTGCTGCAGGGCGTCAGCGGCGGGCTGCTCGCACCGATGGCGCAGATGATGATCGCGCGCGTGGCCGGCCAGCAGATGGCACGCGTGATCGGTTATGCGGCGGTGCCCGTGCTGATCGCGCCGATCCTCGGGCCGGTCGTCGCCGGTGCGATCCTGCAGCACGCCTCGTGGCGCTGGCTGTTTCTCGTGAATCTGCCGGTCGGTGCACTGGCGCTTGCGCTGGCCGTGTGGTTCCTGCCCGGCGACTGCGACGAAACGCAGCGGCGCGAACTCGACTGGGTCGGCCTCGCACTGCTGTCGCCGGCGCTCGTGCTGTTCCTGTATGGCGCCGAGCGCATCGACGCGATGCCCGGCATCGCCGCGATCATGGGGTCGGTGCTGCTGCTCGCCGCGTTCCTGCGCGTCGAGCGGCGCAAAGGCGAGCATGCGCTGATCGATCTCGCGCTGTTTCGCTCGCGCGTATTCGGCGCGGCCGCTGCCACGCAGTTTCTGTCGAACGGCGCGATCTACGCGGGCCAGATGCTGATTCCGGTGTTCCTGATCGAAGCGTGCGGCCGCTCGCCCGGCGAGATGGGCTGGCTGCTGGCGCCGCTCGGGCTCGGCATGCTCGTCACTTATCCGTCGATGGGCGCGCTGACCGGCCGGTTCGGCGTGCGCCGGCTGGCCGCCGCCGGCGCGCTGCTCGCGCTCGCCGCGACGCTGCCGTTCGTGTATCTGGCGCTGGCCGGCTACGATCCCTACGTGCTGGTGCCCGCGCTGTTTCTGCGCGGAATGGGGCAGAGCGCGATCGGCGCACCGTCGATTTCCGCCGCGTATGCGTCGGTCGAGCGGCGCAACCTGCCGATGGCGACGACGTCGCTCAATATCGTTCAGCGCCTCGGCGGCCCGACGTTCACGACGATGTGCACGCTGTTTCTCGCGTGGCGGCTGCAGGCCGAATCCGCGTCGACGGGCGGCGCGCATGGGGCCGCCTACGCGTGGGCGTTCGGCCTGCTTTGCACGCTGCATGCGGCGAGCTTCGTGACGACGCTGCGGCTGCCGCGATGGTCGAGCGGCGCGGGCGGACGGCCGGCGGGGGCCGCGCGGGCCGGTTCGCGGTGAATGCAGACGCCACTGCCCGTATCGATGGTCGACCGGACCTGCGCGTTCCGCCCCGCTCGCCGCCGCGCGACACGTGCCCCTCGCGGGCACTGCATGGCAAACGCGCAACGTGCTGCGCGGCATGAAAACGACGCAGTCCGACGTAACGCTGAAAATGCTCCGGAGCCCTACGCCATGCGTGCGCGACATCCGGCCGGAACCCGATGGCACAATCACGGTCCCTTACATGTGCCCTTCATCGGGCGCACGCCGCATCGCGGCGCAGATTCAACACACGAGAAGGACCCTGCCTGACCTTATGACCCTGAACGAATCCTGGTTTGCGCCGCTCGTCGGCATCCTCATCCTGCTCGCTGCCGCCGGCGCGATCACGGCCACCGCCCATTTCCTGCTGTTCCGCGTGGTCGCGCGTCTTGCGCGGCTGTCGGCCACCCGTATCGACGACGCGCTGTTCGAGTTCGGCGCATTCAAGTGGCTGAACCGCATCGTGCCGTTCGTCGTGATCAAGCTCGGGCTCGGCGCGGTGCCCGGCATCCCCGCCGTGGCCGCGCAAGCCGCCGACAAGGTGCTGTTCGCGCTGATCGTGTTCCTGGTGTCGATGACGATCAGCGCGACGCTGTCCGCGCTCGAGCACACGCATCGCACGAGCCGGCGCGACCAGCCGCGCCTGTCGCTGAAAGGCGCGATGCAGCTCGTCAAGCTCGTGATGTTCATCACGGCCGCGCTCGTCGTGATCGGCGACGCGACCGGCAAGCAGATCGGCCTGCTGCTGTCGGGCATCGGCGCGATGTCGGCGGTGCTGATGCTGATCTTCAAGGACACGCTGCTCGGCCTCGTCGCCGGCGTGCAACTGTCGTCGAACGACATGCTGCGGATCGGCGACTGGATCACGATGCCATCGGCCGGCGCGGACGGCACCGTCATCGACATCACGCTGAACACGGTCAAGGTCGCGAACTTCGATCACACGATCATCACGGTGCCGACCTGGAAGCTGATCACCGAGAGCTACCAGAACTGGCGCGGGATGACCGAGGCCGGCGGGCGCCGCATCAAGCGCGCGCTGTTCGTCGACGCGACGAGCGTGCGCTTTCTCGGCAACGACGAGATCGAACGGCTCGAACGCCTGACGCTCCTGAAGGATTACCTCGAAGACAAGGTCGACGCGATCGCGCAATGGAACGGCACGCTCGGCGCGGCCGGCGAATGCCAGGCGAACCGCCGCCAGCTGACGAATCTCGGCACGTTCCGCGCGTACGTCGCGAACTATCTGAAAGGCCATCCGCGGATCCGCCGCGACATGACGTGCATGGCGCGCCAGCTGCCGCTGACGGCCGAGGGCATTCCGCTCGAACTGTACTGCTTCACCGACACGACGACCTGGGTCGACTACGAGGCGATCCAGTCCGATCTGTTCGATCATCTGATCGCGGTGCTGCCCGAGTTCGGGCTGCGCGTGTACCAGCATCCGTCGGGCTTCGACATGCGCCGGATGGCCGGCGCGGCGCAAGCCGACATGCCGGCGCCGCACGCGCGCTAGGGCTCGCCGCGGCGGCCTGCAACGGGTCGCCGCCGGCAACGCGGCATCGCGGCGCGCGTGCCGCCGCTCACCGCCCCGCGCACTCGGCCGCGAGCCGCCCCACCACCTTCAACGCGTCCTCGATCTGCCGCGACCACGGATAGCTGTAGTTGAGCCGGATGAAGTGCCGGTAGTCGGCGGTCGCCGAGAACATGTGGCCGGGCCCGATCGTGATCCCCTGCGCGAGCGCGCGCGCATACAGCTTCATCGCGTCGACCTGCGGCGGCAGCTCGACCCACAGCACGTACCCGCCCTGCGGCTGCGACAATCGCGTACCTTCCGGGAAGAAGCGCCGCACCATCGCGCTCATCAGGCTCGCCTGCTGCGCATACTGCTTGCGCATCCGCCGCAGGTGGAAATCGTAGCCGTCGTGCTTCAGGTATTCGGCGATCGCGAGCTGCTCGATCGCGGGCGTCGCGAGTGTGTTCAGAAATTTCAGCTTCTCGACCTGGTCGCGGTAGCGGCCGGGCATCGCCCAGCCGATCCGGTAGCGCGGCGACAGGCTCTTGGTGAACGACGCGCAATGCAGCACGAGGCCGTCGCGGTCGTACGACTTCAGCGCGCTCGGCGTCGTGTCGCCGTAATGCAGCTCGTGATAGACGTCGCTCTCGATCGCGGGCACGTCATGCTTCGCGAGCAGCTCGACGAGCGCGCGCTTGCGCGCATCGGGCATCTGGAAGCCGAGCGGATTGTGGAAATTGGGCATCACAATGCATGCGGCGATGCGCTCGCGCGCGAGAATCCGTTCGAGCGCGTCGAGATCGATGCCGTCGCCCGGATGGGTCGCCACCTCGAGCGCGCGCATACCCATCCGCTCGATCGCATGCAGCATCGCGTAGAACGTCGGCGACTCCACCGCGATCGTGTCGCCGGGCTTTGCAACGGCCTGCAGGCACAGGTTGATCGCCTCCGTCGCGCCGATCGTCACCACGATCTCGCCCGGCTCGACCGGGATCCCGCGCTCCGCGTAGCGCCGCGCGATCTGGCGGATCAACTCCTGGTTGCCGGGCGGCAGGTCGTCGATCACGCCCCAGCGCGTGCGGCGCCGGCCGATCGCCTGTGCGTAGCGCGCGAGACGCTGCACCGGGAACTGCGACGCATCGGGATACGGCGAACCGAGCGGCACCGCGTCGTCGCGCGCGATCGAACGCAGCGTCGACAGCACGAGCCGACTCACGTCCACCGCCGACGGTTCGGCGGTCGGCGCCGACACGTGCAGCTCGGCCTGTGCCGGCGCCGTGGCCCGCGCCCGCACGAAGTAGCCCGACTGCGGCCGGCTCTCGATCAGCCCACGGCTCTCGAGCACGAGATACGCACGCAGCACGGTCGTGACGCTGAGCTGCTGCTGCCGGCTCGCCTGGCGCACCGACGGAATCCGCTCGCCGGGCCGGTACACGCCGCGCTCGATCTGCGCCTGCAGATCGTCGGCCAGTTGTTCGTAACGCTTCACGCGCCTCCCTTTCAACAACCCTTCAACAACACAGTTGCGGTTGCCACCACCTGACTGGCCGGAACTGTACTCTTTTTTGAAGATGAAAGGTGTACACACAGCGGCCGCCGCACCGCGCGTACTCTCCGTGCATCGACCCCGACACACGCATCATGAAAAAGAAATCCGCCGCCGCGCGCATCGAACCGTACACCCACCCGGCCGCCGGCTGGGGCGCGCTGAAAGCCGTCACGATCAACCTGATCAAGGAAAAGGTCAGCGGCGGCAACTACCGCACGCTGCTGCGCCAGAACCAGCCGGACGGCTTCGACTGCCCGGGCTGCGCGTGGCCCGACCGCCAGCATGCGTCGACGTTCGAATTCTGCGAGAACGGCGTGAAGGCCGTGGCCGCCGAGGCGACGAGCAAGCGCGTGACGCCCGAATTCTTCGCCGCGCACACCGTCGCCGAGCTGCTCGAGCAGACGGATTTCGAACTCGAACAGCACGGCCGCCTGACCGACCCGATGGTGTACGACGCGCGGACCGACCGCTACGTGCCGATCGCGTGGGACGACGCGTTCGACCTGATCGCACGCCACCTGCGCGCGCTGCCGGCCCCGAACCAGGCAGCGTTCTACACGTCCGGCCGCGCGAGCAACGAGGCGGCGTTCCTGTATCAGCTGCTGGTGCGGCGCTACGGCACGAACAATTTCCCCGACTGCTCGAACATGTGCCACGAGGCGACGAGCCGCGGGCTGCCGGCGTCGGTCGGCGTCGGCAAGGGCACCGTCACGCTCGACGATTTCGAGCACGCGGACATGCTGCTGATCTTCGGCCAGAATCCGGCGACAAACCATCCGCGGATGATGGGCGAGCTGCGCGAATGCGCGAAGCGCGGCGCGACGATCGTGTCGATCAATCCGCTGAAGGAACGCGGGCTCGAGCGCTTCGCCGATCCGCAAAGCCCGCTCGAGATGCTGACGATGTCGGGCACCAACATCGCGTCGACCTTCATCCAGCCGACGATCGGCGGCGATTTCGCGCTGATCAAGGGAATGGCGAAGCGCGTGCTCGAACTCGACGATGCCGCGCGCGCCGCCGATGCGCCGCGCGTGCTCGACACGGCGTTCATCGGCGAGCACACGGCCGGCTTCGATGCGTTCGCCGACGATCTGCGCAACGAAAGCTGGTCCGCGCTGACGGCCGAAAGCGGCGTGTCGTACGAGCAGATCGACGGCCTCGCGCAACGCTATGCACGCAGCGAGCGCGTGATCGCGACCTGGGGGATGGGCATCACCCAGCACAAGCATTCGGTCGCGACCGTGCAGATGCTGACGAACCTGATGCTGATGCGCGGCAACATCGGCCGCCCCGGTGCGGGCCTGTGCCCGGTGCGCGGCCACTCGAACGTGCAGGGCAACCGCACGGTCGGTATCGAGGAAAAACCGTCGCAGACGTTCCTCGACCGGCTCGGCCACGTGTTCGACTTCGAGCCGCCGCGCGAGCACGGCTACGACGTCGTCGAAACCATCGAAGGCATGCTCGAAGGCCACGTGAAAGTGCTGATCGGTCTCGGCGGCAACTTCGCGATGGCGACGCCCGACACGCCGCGCACGTGGGAAGGCATGCGCCGCTGCGATCTCTCCGTGCACATCACGACGAAGCTGAACCGCAGCCACCTGATCCACGGCCGCGATGCGCTGATCCTGCCGACGCTCGGCCGCACCGAGATCGACCTGCAGGACAACGTCGCGCAGGGCGTGACGGTCGAGGATTCGATGAGCATGGTCCACGTGTCGTACGGGATGAACAAACCGGCGTCGCCGAACCTGATGTCGGAGCCCGCGATCGTCGCGCACATCGGCCATGCGCTGTTCGGCAGCGGCGAGATCGACTGGCTCGCGTACAAGGACGACTACGCGAAGATCCGCGACGCGATCGAGGCGACCGTCGACGGCTTCTACGACTACAACACGCGCATCGCGCGGCCGGGCGGTTTCCACCTGCGCGTCGCGTCGCGCGACCGCGAATGGCTGACGCCGACGGGCAAGGCGAACTTCATCGCGCACGCGCTGCCGACCGACACACCGATCCAGCGCGCCCGCGCGCTGCACGGCGAGCGCCTGATGACGCTGATGACGACGCGTTCGCACGACCAGTACAACACGACCGTCTACGGGCTCGACGACCGCTATCGCGGCGTGTTCGGCCAGCGCCGCGTGGTGTTCGTCAACCGCGACGACCTCGCGATGCTCGGCCTGAAGGCCGGCGAATGGGTCGACATGGAAACCGTGTGGCACGACGGCATCGAGCGGCGCGCGGACGGTTTCCTGCTCGTCGAATACGACATCCCGCGCGGCTGCATCGGCGCGTACTACCCGGAAACGAACCCGCTGGTGCCGCTCGACAGCGTCGGCGACGTGTGCAACACGCCGACGTCGAAGTCGGTGCCCGTGCTGCTGCATCGCGCGGCCGCGCCGGCGTCGGCCGCCGCCTGACGGAGGCGGCTATGATCGTTCGGCCGCGCGAGCACTGGCTGCGGATGCTCGACGCGCGCCTCGACGATCTCGTGTCGATGGCGAGCGGCGGCGAGCGCATCGCATCGCATCGACGCCGTAATAAAGACTTGCAATCGATACAGCCGGAAACGTCAACAGTCGGGGCCCGCACAGCGTTTTTTTCGACAAGCGCGCGCGATTCGTGACGCGCAACGACAGGAGAAAACGTCATGCGAGCCCTTACCCGCCATCTCGCGATCGCCGCCACCCTGATGTCGGTACTGACCGGCACCGCGTTCGCCGAAACGCCGTGGCAGCAAGCGCATCCGCGCCGCGAAGAGGTCAACCAGCGTCTCGCCAACCAGAATCGCCGGATCCATCACGAAGTGAAGGAAGGCGAGATGTCGCACGCCCAGGCCGCGCGCCTGCACCGCGACGACCGCAAGATCCGCCAGGAAGAGCGGGACATGGCCGCGCAGGATCACGGCCACATAACGCAGAGCGAAAAGCACGTGCTGAACCAGCAGGAAAACGCGGTCAGCCACAAGATCGGCCAGTAACGCCGGCAAGCGTCGATTCGCCATCGCTTGAAACGCCCGCTGCCGCCGTGCGACAGCGGGCGCTTGTTGTTGTATCGAATCGTTTCAGCAGGCCGTTCGCGTCAAGTGCCGCGGGTATACTCCGACGTCAGCCGCCACCCGCATCGACCGTCAAGAACGGCACGATTCCGGCGGTTTCGTCGCGAAGCTCCGCGTTTCGCGTACCCCGCGCCCCAGCCTCGACACGAGACACACGACGATCCCGATCATGAAACGATTCCTGCTGCTCCTTCCCGCCGCCCTGCTCGCCGCCTGCGGCTCGACGCCCTCGTCCGATTCTGCCGCGTCCGGCCCGGCGCCGATGATCTACGTGTCGTCCGCGCGCCCGGCCCACGCGATCGCCAACTGCCTCGACAGCCGCCTGTCCGGCACCGAGCAGTCGCAGCACAACGGCGTGACCGACATCACCGTCGGGTCGCGCTCGTACTTCGTCACGCTCACGCCGTCGGGTAACGGGTCGGTCGTCAAGGTCGTGCGCGGCTCGGGCAGCGAGCCGGCCGAGGAAGCGATGCGCTTCGCGATCGCGCGCTGCGTGATCTGACCGCCGCCGGGGCCGGGCACCCCGCCCGGCCCGCAAGCCGCACCATCCGGGCGCCGTCATGCGCGCCCGTCGAATTTTTTCATCCGGGCCGCCGTCGATGAGAGAATCGCACCACGATTCCCTTTCCACGGAGCCCGCATGAAGCATCTGCTGTCCCGGCTGTTCGTCAGCGCCGCGCTCGTCGCGCTTGTTCCGGCGCTGCCGGCGCAGGCCGCGACGCCGCCCGGCATCTTCGTCGTCGCCACTCAGCTCGGCGAATTCACGACTCTCGACCCGAGCGAAATCTACGAACTCGTGCCGTCCGAGTACGTCGCGAACACCTACGAACGGCTCGTGCGGGTCGACCTGAAGGACCCGACGCGCTTCGACGGGCAGATCGCGCAATCCTGGTCGGTCGGCGCCGACGGCGTCACCTACACGTTCAAGCTGCGCCCCGGCCTCACGTTCCACTCCGGCAACCCGGTCACCGCCGACGACGTCGCGTGGTCGCTGCAGCGCACCATCCTGCTCGACAAGGGCCCGGCCGGCGTGCTCGCCGATCTCGGCCTCACGAAGGCGAACGTGATGCAGAAGGTGCGCGCGGTCGACCCGCAGACCTTCGTGCTCGAAACCGACCGCAAGTACGCGCCGAGCTTCGTGCTCAACGTGCTGAGCGCGTGTCCGGCGTCGGTGCTCGACAAGAAGCTGCTGATGTCGCACCAGCAGGGCAGCGATTTCGGCAGCGCCTGGCTGAAGACCAACGACGCGGGCTCGGGCCCGTACCAGCTCGTCAAGTGGACGCCCAACGAAAGCATCGTGCTGCAGCGTTTCGACAAGTACCGCGCGCCGTACCCGATGAAACGCGTCGTGCTGCGCCACGTGCCCGAGGCCTCCGCGCAGCGGTTGCTGCTGGAAAACGGCGACGTCGACGCCGCGCGCAACCTGAGCCCTGACAGCCTCGCCTCGCTGACCAAGGCCGGCAAGATCAAGGTCGCGTCGTGGCCGGTGTCCGCGCTGCTGTACCTGAGCCTGAATACGAAGAACCCGAATCTCGCGAAGCCCGACGTGCAACAGGCGATGAAGTGGCTGGTCGACTACGACGGCATCCAGCGCAACATCGTCAGCACGACGTACAAAGTGCACGAGACCTTCCTGCCCGAAGGCTTCCTCGGCACGCTGAATTCGAATCCGTACAAGCTCAACGTCGCGAAGGCGAAGGCGCTGCTCGCGAAGGCCGGCTTGCCGAACGGCTTCGACGTGACGATGGACATGCCGAACGATTATCCGTACCTCGAGATCGCACAGGCACTGCAGGCGAACTTTGCGCAGGGCGGCATCCGCGTGAAGCTGATCCCGGGCGATGCGAAGCAGGCGATCGGCAAGTACCGCGCGCGCCAGCACGACATCTTCATCGGCGAATGGTCGCCCGACTACATGGACCCGAACAGCAACGCGCGCGGCTTCGCCTGGAATCCCGACAATTCCGACCAGTCGAAGACGAAGATGCTCGCATGGCGCAACAGCTGGGACATCCCGCAACTGACGAAGGACACCGAGGCCGCGCTCGTCGAGCCGTCGCCCGCGAAGCGCGCACAGCGTTACGAGGCGCTGCAGAAGGCCGTGCTCGCGAACTCGCCGTTCATCATCATGTTCGAGAAGGTCGTGCAGGTCGCGACGCGCCCCGGCACGACCGGGCCGGAGATCGGGCCGATCAACGATCTGGTGTCGTACCGTACGCTGAAAAAGTAAGTTCGCGACGCTGCCCGCGCGGCCGCTCCGGCTTGCCGCGGGCGGTGTCGTCCCACCTGCGCCACACCCGCTGTTCAATTGAACGCGGCCCATACGAGATACGCGTTCAGCCCGACGATCACGACGGTGGCCGTGCCGGCGACGATACGCAGCGGCATCCGCATCGCGTAGCGCCCCATCACGTCCGTCCGCGCCGACAGAACGAGCAGCGCGATCATCGGCATCGGCAGGACGAAGCTCAGTACCACCTGGCTGGCGACCATCGCGCGCGTGACGTCACACCCGCACGCGACCACCACGAACGCGGGCGCGATCGTCACCACTCGCCGTACCCAGACCGACAGACGGCGTCGGATGAATCCTTGCATCACGACCTGGCCCGCCATCGTGCCGACGACCGAGCTGGACACGCCCGACGTGAGCAACGCGACGAGAAACAGCACGCCGGCCGCTGGTCCGAGCACGGGGATCAGCGTGTGATAGGCAGCGCCGATGTCGGCCGTTCCCGGCGCGCTCGCATGGAATGCCGACGACGCCATCATCACCATCGCAATGTTCACGAACCCGGCGAGGCCCAGCGCAACGACGACCTCGCGGTTCGAGAATCGCATGAGCCGGCGCCGCTCGCTTTCATCGCGCGTTGCGTTGCGATCCTGCGTGAGGCCCGAATGCAGATACAGCGTGTGCGGCATGATCGTCGCGCCGATGATCCCGACCGCGATCGTCAGCGCCGCATGATCGGGAATCTGCGGGACAACCAGATGGAATGCAGCCGCGTGCCAGTCCTGCGGCGCAATCAGAAGTTCACCGAGATAGCATGCGCCGATCACGCCGACCAATGCTGCGATCGCGGCTTCCAACGGCCGGAAGCCGCGCTTCTCGAGCGCGAGGATCGCGAAGGTCGCGAGCGCCGTCGCGGTCATCCCCGCGAACAGCGACAGGTGACACAGCAGTCCGAACGCGAGCGCACCGCCGAGAAACTCGGCAAGATCGGTCGCCATCGCGGCGATCTCGGACGCAATCCACATGCCCCACACCAGCGGCACGGGGAAATGGTCGCGGCACAGCTGCGCCAGGTTTCGGCCGGTCACGATGCCGAGCTTCGCCGACATCGCCTGGAACAGCATCGCAATCGCATTCGCGACAAGGACTACCCACAGAAGCCGGTAGCCGTACGCGGCGCCGGCCTGGATGTTGGTCGCAAAGTTGCCGGGATCCATGTAGCCGATCGACGCGATCACGGCTGGGCCGACGAACGGCAGCAGCGCGGCGATGCCGGTGCGGCGTCCTTCCAGCGCGGCGCGCGCCGCGCCGTCGCTACGCTCGGTGGACAGGCCGGACAGCGCGAGACCGCCGGGGGATTTGCTCGGGACGGGAATCATGGTCGGGTTCCGTTCTCAAGGTGAAGGATTCCTTAATATCTGCCGCCGCGACCGGCCGTGGCCGCGGCGGCGGCGTTACAGCGGCACGACGTCGGGACGGTTGCGCGGAAAACGCGCGAGCACGTCGGGCGCGATGTTCAGGTGCGCCTCGACGAGCTTCGGCGGCGTATGCGCGAGCCAGTCGGACAGCGACACCTCCGCGTAGCGGTCCGTCTTGAAGATCTCGAGAAACACGAGATCGGTGTTGCCGGTGTTCTGCACGTAGTGCCCGAGACTCTTCTTCACGTAACCGACGTCGCCCGGGCGAAAATCCGCCGTCTGCGCCTTCGGCCCCGTGTCGAACACGGTCATCCGCGCCTCGCCCTGCAGGTAGTACTGCCATTCGTCCGCATTCGGATGCCAGTGCAGTTCGCGCATGCCGCCCGGATGCACGGTGACGAGCGCCGCCGCGACCGTCTTCGACACGTCGAAATTCGTGCTGTCGGCAATCCGCACTTCGCCGCCGCGCGTCTTCTTGAACGGCTTCATGTCGCCGAGCGAGAAGATGAACGGATGCGGCGGCGTGCCGGCCGACGAAGCGGATGCCCGCTGCGCGTCCGCGAGCGGCCCGGGCTCGTCCCCCTGGAAGATCCACAGGTTGTCGAGCGGAATGTTCCTGAATGCGTCGGCCGCCACGCCGAAGTTGAGCGCGAGCACGTCGGGCGGCGTATGCGCGACCCAGTCGGTCAGCAGCAGTGTGTTGAATTCCGATGCGCGACCGTTGTCGAATGCGAGCAGAAATTCGGCGCCATCGGTGCCGATGCCCTGCAGCGAATGCGGGAGGCCTGGCGGGAAATACCAGAGATCGCCCGTTTTCACGTCCTGCACCGACGGCCGCCCCTGCTCGTCGAGCACGGTGATGCGGCAACGGCCGTCGAGCATGATCGCCCACTCGGCCTGCTGGTGCCAGTGCATCTCGCGAATGCCACCGCGCGTGAGCCGCATGTTCACGCCGGAAATGGTTTCGGAAATCGCGAAATCGTCCTGCGTGACTTCTCGCGCCCATCCGCCGTTTTGAATGCGTTTATGTGCGTTATTGAACGACGCCCAGAATAACGGCATGCCGTTTATATCGGTGGCCGGCGGATTCTGAAAAGACGGGAACTGATTCGACAATGCGGGGTTTTGCGGCCCCGGGTCGGTCAATCCCTGCTTGTTGCGCGCGTTTATCGCGCCTTCCGGCGGGCTGTCCGGATTACCGAACGAAGCGGCCTTCGCCGTTACTGCGATGCCTGCGGCGGCGATCGCGCCGGCCGTACTCGTCAACATCCTGCGTCGAGAAAGATTCGTCATGTTTCCCTCTTCACCATTTCGGAAAATCGAATATTCACTCCGGACATTCACCACTTTCTTGTTTATCGAAAAGCGGCGCGCCGTGACGCAAGTTAAATACAAGTCGACTTAAAAATTAAATGAATTATTAACCTGAATTAATGATTTCTTCTGATTCGGCCGGCATTCTGTAATTATTGCGGCGCCGCGGCAGTGGGCGCTTCGATAGCGGTCAATGCACAGCATATGAGTGTGGCAGTTCGGTATGTGGGCTGAATCCGCCCTCAGGCGCCCCTCCATGGAACTATCATCATGCGCAACACGATAGTTTTTATCCGCTGGCGCGAATGATTTTGGCTTTGTTAGATGGATGACACCGAATCATCCAATGACAAATATCTAACAGCCCGATGACCTGCGCGTTCGCCCACACCGTCGAATCCCGCTTTGCCGACCTGACGCCGACCGCGAAGCGCATCGCGAGCTACATGCTCGCGAACCTCGACCGTCTCGGGCTCGAAACGGCCGACCAGATCGCGCAGCAGACCGGCACCAGCGGCATCTCCGTCGGTCGCTTCCTGCGCAGCATCGGCTACCGCAACCTCGACGATCTGAAACGCGAACTGCGCGGCGGCAGCGACCGCCCGTGGATGATCACCGACCGCCTCGACGAATACCGCCGCACCGCCGGCGCGCACGCGAACGCCGGCGACAGTGACCATGGCGACGGCACGCTTGCATCGTCGCTCGATCGCGAGCTCGATGCGATCCGCCACGTCTACCGGCTCGCGGAAGAACCCGTGTTCGCGCAGGTCGCGGACCGGATCGCGCATGCCGACGCCGTATTCATCCTCGGCATCCAGTCGACCCGCGGCATCAGCAACGCGTTCAGCAGTTATCTGGAATACCTGCGCCCGCGCGTGTTCTATTCCGACGGCCAGTCGGGCTCGTACGTCGATTCGCTGAATTCCGAATTCGAGCGGCCGTACTGCATCGTCACAGATACGCGCGCCTATTCGCGCAGCGCGCGCCGCTATTGCCAGGCGGCCGCCGAACGCGGCCAGCCGTTCGCGCTGGTCACCGATCTCTATTGCCCGTGGGCGCGCGAATGGCCGGCCGATTTGCTGCAGGTGAAGACCGACGTCGGCCAGTTCTGGGATTCGCTCGCGCCGCTCACGTGCCTGTTCAACCTGCTGATCACCGCCGTGGTCGACCGCCTCGGTCCCGCGATCGACCGGCGCGTCGCGCGCAACCGCGAACTGCAGCGCACCTTCGACCAATTCGAATCCTGAGCGCCCCGAATGCCGATGCCGTCTCCCCGCCTCGTCGAAATCACGCCCGCCACGCATCGCGTCGAGATCGATCTCGTCTACGCAACCGAGCGCAACCTGACCGGCAAGCCGATCTATCGTCGCGCCCACTGCCTGCTGCTCGAGCCGGCCGAGGCCGCGCTGCGCCGCGCGGTCGACGTCGCGGCACAAGCCGGCTTCACGCTGCGCATCTACGACGCATACCGGCCGCCGCAGGCGCAACAGGTGCTGTGGGATTTCCTGCCCGATCCGAACTTCGTCGCCGATCTCGGCCGCGGCTCGAACCACAGCCGCGGCACCGCGCTCGACCTGACGCTCGTCGGCGCGAACGGCGAGCCGCTCGACATGGGCACCGGCTTCGACGAGATGGTGGCCGCGTCGGGCCACTTCCACCCGGGGCTGCCCGAAGCCGTGCAACGCAACCGGCTGCTGCTGCTCGGCGTGATGCAGGCGGCCGGCTTCGCGCATATCGACAGCGAATGGTGGCACTACGAACTGCCCGGTTCGCATGCGTTGCCGCAGATCGACGACGCGGCGAGCGGCCCATGGCGCCTGATGTAACGACGATGCACGTTTCTTTCACCATTCCCGTTCAACGACCTCAACGACACATGGAGAAGCGCACATGCAACCCCTGACCTCCCGGCTCGTCGCGGCACTCGCCGCCGCATCCGTGCTCGCCGCCGTTCCGCTTTCCGCCGCACGCGCGGAAACGCCGAAGGACATGTTCGTGATGGCCACGCTGCTCGACGAATTCACGACGCTCGATCCCGGCGAGATCTACGAACTGGTGCCGGAGGAATACGTCGCGAACACGTACGACCGGCTCGTGCGCGTCGACCTGCGCGATCCGTCGAAATTCAACGGCGACGTCGCGCAGTCGTGGACGGTGAGCGCCGACGGGCTGACCTATACGTTCAAGCTGCGCGCGGGCCTCAAGTTCCACTCGGGCAACCCGCTGACGGCCGACGACGTCGCCTGGTCGATCCAGCGCGCGGTGCTGCTCGACAAGGGTCCGGCCGCCGTGCTGACCGGCATCGGCCTCACGAAGGCGAACGTCGCCGCGAACGTGAAGAAGCTCGACGATCAGACGGTGTCGATCACGACCGACCACAAATACGCGCCGACCTTCGTGCTGAACGTGCTCGGCTCGTGGCCCGCGTCGGTGCTCGACAGGAAGCTGCTGCTGTCGCACCAGCAAGGCAACGACTTCGGCAACGCGTGGCTGAAGACCAACGAGGCCGGCTCCGGCGCGTACAAGCTGGTCAAGTGGTCGGCCGGCGACAGCATCGTGCTGCAACGCTTCGACGGCTACCGCCTGCCGCTCGCGATGAAGCGCATCGTGCTGCGCCACGTGCCCGAAGCGGCGAGCCAGCGCCTGCTGCTGGAAAACGGCGACGTCGACGCGGCGCGCGACCTGAGCCCGGACGATCTCGCGTCGGTCGTGAAATCCGGCAAGGCGAAGGTCGCGGCATCGCCGCAGGCGACGCTGCTGTATCTCGGCCTGAACACGAAGAACCCGACGCTCGCGAAGCCCGACGTGCAGGAAGCGCTGAAGTGGCTGGTCGACTATTCCGGAATCCAGACCAACGTCGTGAAGACGACCTACAAGGTGCACCAGACTTTCCTGCCCGAAGGCTTCCTCGGCACGCTGAATGCGAATCCGTACAAGCTCGACGTCGCGAAGGCGAAGGCGCTGCTCGCGAAGGCCGGCGTGCCGAACGGCTTCGCGGTGACGATGGACGTGCGCAACGACTATCCGTACACGGAAATCGCGCAGGCCGTGCAGGCGAACTTCGCGCAGGCGGGCGTCAAGGTGCAGCTGATCCCCGGCGACAACAAGCAGACGCTCGCGAAATACCGCGCGCGCCAGCACGACATCTACATCGGCGAATGGTCGGCCGACTACATCGACCCGCACAGCAACGCGCAGGGTTTTGCATGGAACCCCGACAACTCCGACAAGTCGAGCTATAAAATGCTGGCCTGGCGCAACAGCTGGGACATTCCGCAACTGACGAAGGAGACCGACACCGCGCTCGCCGAGCCGACCGCCGCGCAACGCGCGCAACGGTATCAGGCGATGCAGAAGGACATGCTCGCGCATTCGCCGTTCGTGATCATGTTCCAGAAGGTCGCGCAGGTCGCGACGCGGCCCGGCGTGAGCGGACTCGAAGTCGGACCGATCAACGATCTCGTGTCGTACCGTAACCTGAAGAAGCAATAAGATTCACCGCATGTCGACTCCCGCCTCCTCCCTCGAAGCGCTGCGCACGCTGCCCGCGCGGCGCCCGGCCGTACGCTGGGCGCTGCGCGTGCTGCGCTGGGCGCTCACGCTCGCCGTCACGTTCGCGGGGCTGCTCGCGCTGACGTTCGTGATCGGCCGCAAGGTGCCGATCGATCCCGTGCTCGCGATCCTCGGCGATCGCGCGTCGGCCGAGGCGTACGCGGCCGAGCGCATCGCGCTCGGCCTCGACAAGCCGCTCGTCACGCAATTCCTGATCTACGCGCGCGACGTGCTGCACGGCAATCTCGGGATGTCGCTGCTGACGTCGAACCCGGTGCTCGACGACATCCGACGCGTGTTCCCCGCCACGCTCGAACTCGCGACGATCGCGACGTTGATCGGCATCGCGATCGGCGTGCCGCTCGGCGTCGCGGCCGCGGTGAAGCACAACCGGCCGATCGACCACATCGCGCGCTTCGTCGGCCTGATCGGCAATTCGGTGCCGGTGTTCTGGCTCGGGCTGATGGGGCTGCTGCTGTTCTATGCGCGGCTGCACTGGGTCGGCGGCCCCGGCCGGCTCGATCCCGTGTACGACGGCATGGTCGACCCGCGCACGGGCAGCCTGCTGATCGACTCGGCGCTCGCGGGCGAGTGGGACGTGTTCCGCAATGCGGTGTCGCACATCGCGCTGCCGGCCGCGATCCTCGGCTACTACTCGGTCGCGTACCTGAGCCGGATGACGCGCTCCTTCATGCTCGACCAGCTGAGCCAGGAATACATCGTCACCGCGCGCGCGAAGGGCCTGTCCGAGCGCCGCGTGATCTGGCGGCATGCGTTCGGCAACATCGCGGTGCCGCTCCTGACCGTGATTGCGCTCACGTACAGCAACCTGCTCGAGGGCTCGGTGCTGACCGAGATCGTGTTCGCGTGGCCGGGGCTCGGCTCGTACCTGACGGGTGCGCTGCTGAACGCCGACATGAACGCGGTGCTCGGCGCGACGCTCGTGATCGGCGCGATGTTCATCACCGTCAACCTGCTGACCGACGCGCTGTACCGCGTGTTCGATCCGCGTGCGCGCTGAGGGCCGCCGCGACATGACCGCTTCCACCCTGCTTCTTTCACCGTCCATGCCGAAGGTCGTCCGATCATGAATGCCGAGCGTCTCACGCTGCGCGCGTGGCTGCTTTCCGATGCGCCCGCGTCGCGCTCGCAGGCCGCGTTCGGCCTCGCATATCGCCGCTGGCGCCGCTTCGCCGCCAATCCGCTCAACCTGTTCGGGCTCGCGATCCTGGTCGCGCTGATCGTCGTCGCCCTCGTCGGCCCGCTGATCATGCCGCACGATCCGCTGCGCCAGGTGCTGTCCGACCGCCTGCTGCCGCCCGGCTCGCCGTCGCATTGGCTCGGCACCGACCAGCTCGGCCGCGACATCCTCTCGCGACTGATCGAAGGCTCGCGCCTCACGCTCGGCATCGCGATGCTCGTCGTCGTGATCGTCGTGCCGATCGGACTCCTGATCGGCACGACGGCCGGCTATTGCGGCGGTTTCGTCGACAGCGTGCTGATGCGCATCACCGATATCGCGCTCGCGTTCCCGAAGATCGTGCTCGCGCTCGCATTCGCGGCCGCGCTCGGGCCCGGCGTGATCAACGCGGTCGTCGCGATCTCGATCACCGCGTGGCCCGCGTACGCGCGGCTCGCGCGCGCGGAGACGATCCGCATCGCGCAGGCCGATTACATCCACGCGGCGCGCCTGCAAGGCGCATCGGGCCCGCGGATTTTGCTGCGCTACATCGTGCCGCTGTGCATGTCGTCGGTGATCGTGCGCGCGACGCTCGACATGGCCGGCATCATCCTGACCGTCGCGGGCCTCGGCTTCCTCGGCCTCGGCGCGCAGCCGCCGAGCCCCGAATGGGGCTTCATGGTCGCGTCGGGCCGCAACGTGCTGCTCGACGCGTGGTGGGTCGCGACGCTGCCCGGCGCGGCGATCCTGCTCGTCAGCCTCGCGTTCAACCTGCTCGGCGACGGGCTGCGCGACGTCTTCGATCCGCGTCATGGAGCGTGACATGCAACCGAATTCCGTCAATGCGCCCGCGCCGCTCTGCGAGATCGACGGCCTGAAGATCGGGTTTCGCGGGCACGACGGCGTCGTGTCCGACGCAGTGCGCGACCTGTCGCTGACGCTCGCCCCCGGCGAACGGCTCGGCATCGTCGGCGAATCCGGCTCCGGCAAATCGCTGACGGGCCGCGCGCTGCTCGGCCTGCTGCCCGAAGCCGCGCGCTGGTCGGCCCGCACGATGCGCTTCGCTGGCCGCGACCTGCTCGCGATGTCGGCGAGCGAACGCCGGCGCCTGTGCGGCAGCCAGATGGGAATGATCCTGCAGGATCCGAAATATTCGCTGAACCCGGTGATGACCGTCGCGAAGCAGATGGGCGAAGCATTCCGGCTGCACGAGCCGGGGTTGCGCGGCCGCGCGCTGCGCGAGCGGATCGTCGAGGCGCTCGCCGCCGTGCAGATTCGCGATCCGGCGCGCGTCGCCGATGCGTATCCGC
This sequence comes from Burkholderia sp. RF4-BP95, assembly GCF_001521985.1. Lineage (NCBI taxonomy): Bacteria > Pseudomonadati > Pseudomonadota > Betaproteobacteria > Burkholderiales > Burkholderiaceae > Burkholderia > Burkholderia sp. RF4-BP95. The sequence goes on from NZ_LOSX01000047.1 coordinate 127,647, forward strand.
ACGAGCTGTCGGGCGGCATGGGCCAGCGCGTGATGATCGCGATGATGGTGTCGACCGGCCCGCGCCTGCTGATCGCCGACGAGCCGACGTCCGCGCTCGACGTCGCGGTGTCGATGCAGGTGCTCGCGGTGCTCGACGCGATGATCGCGCGGCACGGCACGGGCCTGATGTTCATCAGCCATGACCTGCCGCTCGTGATGTCGTTCTGCGATCGCGTCGCGGTGATGTATGCGGGCCGCGTCGTCGAAACCTGCGCCGCGCGCGACCTGCGCGACGCGACGCATCCATACACCCGCGGGCTGCTCGCGGCGAATCCGCCGCTCGCGAACCCGCCCGACGAACTGCCGGTGCTGCGGCGCGACCCGGCGTGGCTCGACGCCGCTTCGCCCGCATCGTCGTCGGCCGAATCCAGGGAGGCCGCACGATGATCGACGTCGATCACGCCTCGATCCGTTTTCCGACCCGCACCGGCCACGTCGACGCCGTGCGCGATGCCAGCTTCGCGGTACGCGACGGCGAGGTCTTCGGGCTCGTCGGCGAATCGGGCTCCGGCAAGTCGACGCTGCTGCGCGCGCTGACCGGCCTCGTGCCGCTCGCGGGCGGCAGCCTGTCGATCGACGGCCGCCCCGTCGGCGGCACGCCCGACCGCGCGTTCCGCCGCCACGTGCAGATGGTGTTCCAGGATCCGTACGCGTCGCTGCATCCGCGCTTCACGGTCGACCAGACGCTGCGCGAGCCGCTGTCGATCCACCGGATCGACGACGCCGACGCGCGCATCGCCCGCGCGCTGTCCGAAGTCGGGCTCGGTCCGGCGTTCCGCTTCCGCTATCCGCACCAGTTGTCGGGCGGCCAGCGCCAGCGTGTCGCGATCGCGCGCGCGCTGATCGTCGAGCCGCGCGTGCTGCTGCTCGACGAGCCGACCTCCGCGCTCGACGTATCGGTGCAGGCCGAGATCCTGAACCTGCTGCGCCGCCTGCATCGCGAACGCAACCTCACGATGATCCTCGTGAGCCACAATCTCGCGGTGATCGGCTTCCTGTGCCAGCGCGTCGCGGTGATGCAGCATGGCGAGATCGTCGAACAGCTGCGGATCGAGGACGTTCGCGCCGGACAGGTCGCACGCGACTACACGCGCACGCTGCTGCGCGCGACCGAAGGCTACCGACGCCTCGATCCGGTTGCCTGACATGTGCGCGACGCGCGGGCGTGCGATACTCGGCACCCCGTGCGTCGGCGCGCCAGTGCACCGGCGCGCCGACGGATGGAACCCTCGCGCGCCGCGCGGGTCCATTTCCTTTCGTCAACAGCTCAACAGCAATAGGGAGGCGTTCATGCTGCAATTCATCGAAACCCTGGTGGTCGGGCTCATCGTCGGCCTCCTCGCCCGTGCGCTCAAGCCCGGCGACGACAAGATGGGTATCCTGATGACCGTCGTGCTCGGCGTCGTCGGCTCGCTCGTCGCGGGTTACGTCGGCCGCGCCGCCGGCTGGTATGCGCCGGGCCAGGGCGCCGGCTGGATCGCGTCGATCATCGGCGCGATCGTGCTGCTCGTGGTCGTCGGCGCGGTGCGCAAGCGCGCGGGCTGACCGCCGCATCGCCCGCGTCGATACGCAACGGCCGCTCGTTACACGAGCGGCCGTTTTCTTTCTGCACACCGCAATTCGCACCTTCGTCGAATCGTTGAGTCCTCAACGATTCACACGCAAAACCCCGGTTCACTGGCCGGATTGCCGCGCCCTTACGCCATCGGCAATACCCTGACTTGCGGCCACACAAATTTGGGATAAATTGATTGGAGGAATACGGCGTCATTTGATCGTTGCCGTTATTTCCCGTTTTTCATTCAAGAGGTCCAATGGAATTGCCGTTTACGCATACAGCACCGCAGCGTTGACGGACTGCCATTCGAGCGGCCCCGCTGCGACGCGCTTCCTCTCTGGAGCCTGTCATGAAGCATCGCCTGTTTGCCGCCTCGTTTGCCCTGGCTGCCTCGCTTCTGGCGTCGTCCTCATCTTTTGCCGCCGGCGCGTCCGGCGTTATCCACTTCACCGGCATGATCGTCGAGCCGCCATGCTCGTTCGCGCTCGACACGGCCGACGCCGCGCACGCGCACGTGCGCCCCGACTGCCCGCGCCCGGCGAGCGGGCAAGTCGCGTTCGTCGACGCGGCCAGCCTGCGCACGATCAAGACCACGACCTTTACGCAGGCCTCGCGCGCAATCGTTTTACCTGGCCGTGCGGGCGACACGCATGCGCCGATGATCGCCATCGTGACGTACCAGTAACGGCCGCTGCCGGAGACGTCGCGCGTCAGTCGCGATGGCAGGCGATCCAGTCGCTGAACGCGCGGATCTTCTGCTGGCTGCCGATGCTCTCCGGGTAGACGAAGAAATAACGGGCGCCGGTCTTGAGCACGATGTCGAACGGCCGTTCGAGCCGGCGCGCGCTGACGTCGTCGTCGACGAGCGTCACGTCGCCGATCGCGACGCCGAAACCCTGCATCGCCGCGTTCGTCGCGAGATCGAGCGTGTCGAAGGTCGGCCCGCGCTCGGCGTCGACGGCGCGCTCGCCCGCGTGATCGAGCCACGCGCGCCAGTCGCGGTGGTCGCGCGTCGGATGCAGCAGCGTATGGTGCGCGAGATCGCCGACCGCATCGAGCGGCGCGGCCTGCCGCAACTCGGGCGCGCACACCGGCGTCAAGCGTTCGTCGAACAGCGGCAGCGCGAAGACACCGGGGCCCGGCGACGTACCGTAGACGACCGCCGCATCGAACGGCTCGGTCGAGAAATCGACGACGTGCTGCCACGCGGTCGTGATCTGCACGTGGAGTTCGGGATGCTCGCCCTGGAAGCGCATGATGCGCGGCAGCATCCAGCGCATCACACAGGTCGGCACCTTCAGCGCGAGATCGGTGCGCTGCCGCGTGAGCTTCATCGAGATGTCCTCGATCCGCGCGAAGCTCTCGTTGACCACCGGCAGCAATTGCTCGCCCTCCGCCGTCAGCGTGAGGCCCTTCGCGTGCCGTTTGAACAGCGGAAAGCCGTAGTGCGCCTCGAGTGTCTGGATCTGCCGGCTCACCGCGCCCTGCGTGAGGCACAGCTGCTCGGCCGCGCGCGTGAAGCTACGGTGGCGGGCCACCGTCGAGAAGATCTGCAGCGCGTGCAGGGGCGGAAGTCGGCGCATGACGAAGGGGTAGACGGATCGACCGCACCGAACGACGGCGCGGCAAGGCCGCGCGCCGACACCGGCGCGCGCTGATCGACACGATAAGCCAAACGCCGGCTTTACGCGAGGTGCGTCGCGCGCTCAGGCCGTGGCGGCGAACGCGCCCGTCGCGATGCGCGCCGCCGACGCGACGACGTCCGCGCGTGCGGCCGCGTCGGCACGCGGCTGCGTGAACGACACGGCCAGCACGATCGGCGCGCGCGACGGCGGCCACAGCACCGCGACGTCGGTCGTCGCGCCGTAGCCGCCGGTGCCGGTTTTGTCCGCGATGCGCCAGCCGGGCGGCACGCCGGCCGCGATCCCGGTCGCGCCGCGCGCGCCGCCGGTCATCCATTCCGTGAGCTGCGCACGCTGCGGTTCGCGCAGCGTATCGCCGAGCAGCAACCGCTGCAGCGTGTCGACCATCGCGACCGGTGTCGACGTATCACGCTCGTCGCGAGGCGCCGCCTGGTTCAGTTCGGGTTCCCAGCGATCGAGCCGGAACACGGTGTCGCCGCTTTCGTGCGCGAACGACGTGACGGCCTGCGGGCCGCCGAGCACGCCCATCAGCAGGTTCCCGGCGCCCTTGTCGCCCGACTGCAGCATCGCCGTGCAGAGCTGCGCGATCGTCATCCCCGTGTCGACGTGGCTTTCCGTCACCGGCGAGCCGGCCACGACTTCATAGCGGCGATACAGGATGCGGCGCGGCAACAGCGACGCGTCGAGCGAGCCGCGCGCGAGTATCGCGGCGGCGGCGACGACCGCATAGGTGCCGCACAGCGGGAAGCGCTCGCGCGCGTGATGTGCGATGCGCGTGCCGCTCGCCGTATCGAGCGCGGCGACGCCGAGCCGGCCGTTCGACGCTTTTTCGAGCGCGGCGAGTTCGGCCTGGGCGGCATGTGCGCGCCCCTGTTCGGCGACGGGCGCCGACGAGCACGCGGCGACGAACGGCGCGGCGACGGCGGCGAGCAACAGCGAGCGGCGTGTCGGAGAATGTTCCATGGATGAAGGGCGTTCTGTCGGAAACGGTGACATGGAGCAACGCACGTGCGCGTCGACGACGCACACGCATTCGCGCCGACGGCCGGCTCGCGACGGCATACGCCGCGCATTCCCGAAGACGTCCGTCGGCCCCGCATGCGGCGGGACGCACGTGAACAGACCCTAGCGTAGCAGCGAGCGCGCCCCGCGTCAGCCTTGCGACGAAGGCAGGTACGGCATCGGATTGACGGGCTTGCCGTCGCGTCGCACTTCGAACAGCAGCGCGACACGCGAGTTGTCGAGGTCGCCCATCTCGGCGATCTCGTCGCCCCGGTGCACGATGTCGCCGGTCTTCACGAGCACTTTGCGGTTGTGCGCATAGGCGGTGAGGAAATCCGCGTTGTGCTGGACGATGATCAGGGTGCCGTAATCGTTCAGGCCGCTACCCGCGTACATCACCCGGCCGTCGGCCGCCGCGCGAACCGGGTCGCCCGGCCGGCCGGCGATCTGGATGCCGCGGTTCTGCCCCGGCCGGAACGCGTCGACGATCTTGCCGCGCGCGGGCCACGTAAGCGCCACACCGCCCGCATGCCGCCTGGTTTCCCTCACGACCTGCCGGTCGCTCGCCGTCGACGCGCTCGCCGGCGCGGCGGCCGGCGCATTGCTCGCGTCGGCCGCCGCAGCGGCCTGTGCACCGCCATTCCCGCCCGATGCCTGCAACGGCTGCTGGCGGACGATGCGCAGCACCTGTCCCATGCGCAGCCTGCCGCGCCCATCGAGCTTGTTCCAGGTGCGCAGGTCGGCGACGCTGCAGTCGTTCGCGGACGCGATGCCCGACAGCGTGTCGCCGCGTTTCACCACATACTTCTGCGCGACGAGAATGGGTGCGGGGGGCGGCGTCGCGGGCGTGGCCGCCTGCGCGGCGGCGGGCTGGCCCGACGGCGAGCCCGCCAGCGTGTCGCTCGGCGGGACGGGCGGCGGACTGGCACAACCGGCCATGACGAGCACCGCGGCCAGGCCGGACAGCCACGCCGACTTGCGGCAAATCTCGCGCTGATTCATGGACGATCGACTCCGGTTTGACAATCTTTCAAGCATCTCAAAAACGGAACGGCCGACGTGTAACCGGATGCAAACAATGATGACAAACGATCACGAACCGGGCGTCGGCGGACACTCGTTACCGGTAATACGGTCGATTTCGGAAAAACTTGACGGTTTTGGACGCGAGATGCGGAAGAAATTTCAGGATCTGCCGATATTTCGAATGGCTTTCAATCTCCCATGGCCGCGCCGGACAGCCGAGGCGGCCTGCGACGGCCGCCCGCTCAGCGCAGCCAGTCGACCAGCTCCGCGCAGGCCCACGCGACGCCGACGCACAGGAACAGCAGGTGCAACGCGATCTTGAACGACACGCCCCACGACGAATCGACCCGCATGACAATCTCCCCCGGTTGATATGCGGCCATGATCCGGCATCGATCCCGCCCCGAAAATGCGGAACCGGCGAACGGGGTCTCAGGCGCAGCCTGAGACCGGCGCGGCGGTTCCTGCTAACTTATCGGCCATATCCATTCTTACGCGCCCTCACCCGCCATGCGCTTCGACCTGACCGACCTGCGGCTCTTCCTGAACATCTGCGAGGCCGGCACGATCACGGGCGGCGCCGAGCGCACCCACATCACGCTGCAGGCAGCAAGCGAGCGCATTCGCGGGATGGAAGACGAACTCGGCGTGCCGCTGCTGCACCGGACCAAGTCCGGCGCGCAGGCGACCGACGCCGGCCGCGCGCTCGAGCACCACGCACGCACGGTGCTGCAGCAGATCGACCACATGCGCGGCGAACTGCAGCAATACGGCCAGGGGCTGCGCGGGCATATCCGGCTGCTCTGCAACACGGCGTCGCTGAGCGAATACCTGCCCGACGCGCTCGCCGCGTATCTGCCGCATCATCCGAAACTGTCGATCAGCGTCGAGGAGCGCTCGAGCCAGGAAATCGTGCACGCGATCCGCAACAAGACGGCCGAGGTCGGCATCGTCGCCGATTCGGTCGGGCTCGGCGGACTCGAGCAGAAGCCGTTCCGCGAGGATTGGCTGATCGCGGTCGTGCCGGCCGGGCATCCGCTCGCCGCGCGCGACGAGGTCGCGTTCGACGAGATCGCCGACGCGGATTTCATCGGGCTGACCGACGGCAGCGCGCTGCAGGTCCATCTCGGCGACCAGGCGCGTGCGCTCGGCAAGCGGATCCGCTACCGTGTGCAATTGAAGAGTTTCGATGCGATCTGCCGCGTGATCGAAAGCGGCGTGGGGATCGGCATCGTGTCGCGCCACGCGGCCGAGCGCGCGATGCAGACGATGGACGTGCGGCTCGTCGAGCTGTCCGACGCGTGGAGCCACCGCAAGCTGACGCTCTGTGCGCGATCGTTCGATGCGCTGCCCAAATATACGCAGGCGTTCGTGTCGTATCTGTCGGGCGAAACGCCATCGCGCTGAACGCCGCGCGCCATCCCCAACGGCCGGGCGATACACGAGGAGGCACCGCCGCCATGACGACACCCGATCTCGCCACGCACTACCGCGCCTACATCGACTGCCTGAACCGCCAGGACTGGCCGGCGCTCGGCCGGTACGTCGCCGACAACGTGATCCACAACGACCGGCCGCTTGGCCTGGCCGGCTACCGCGCGATGCTGGAGCAGGATTTCCGCGACATTCCGGATCTCCATTTCGAGATCCGGCTGCTGGTGTGCGAACCGCCGCGCATTGCATGCCGGCTGCGCTTCGCGTGTGCGCCGAGCGGGACGTTCATGGGGCTCGCCGTCGACGGCACGCGCGTCACGTTCGCCGAGAACGTGTTCTACGAATTTCACGACGGCAAGATCCGGCAGGTGTGGTCGGTGATCGACAAGGCCGCGATCGAAGCGCAGCTTTAGCATCGCCGCGGGACGGCCACCGGATGGGATCGACGAGTCGATATCCGGCTCGATTCGATTTTCAAGGGTAACGTTTTCTCGCGTATATCGCCGGAAGCGCGCCGCACGAACACCTTTCCGACGCATGCCGTCACTGCCGATATGCCACGCTGCGCCGCAGCGAAAATAATCATAAATCGCGGGAATTCCCGCACGCATAGCCCATCTTCATCGCACCTCCTGCTTTGACCATCCGGGTTTTCACGGTCGCATCCGGCGTGAAAGCGCATTGACATCGAAGCAATCGATGCCTAAATTTGGAAAACGTTTTCCAGCACTGTCGGCGCGACGCGACCATGGCCCGCGCAGGGAGAACGCTTGCCTGCTCGAGTTGCGATTCAAGACTTCATCACTATTCGAACCTGGAGACACGATGCATACGCGCAGCAGATTCGCGCTCGGCGCGGCGTTCAGCGCCCTTTCCGTCCTGTTCGTCAGCGCATGCGGCGGCAACGACGTGACCGCCCCGCCGTCGACACCGGCGCTCGCGCCGAACTCGTTGCAGGCGCTCGTCTACGGCGCACCCGACACCAGCGTGCCGGCCGGCACGCGCATTCCGGTCACGATGATGGGGCAGATGCGTGCGCTGTTCGACCTGATCCGGAAGTCGCCCGACTTCACGCAGGTCGTCATGGATCTCGGCGACGGTTCGCCGGTTCACGTGCTCGACACGAACACCGGCGACAAATTCCTGCCCGGCAAGCTCGCGCTCGGACTGTCGTACATCCTGATCGACATGAAGTCGAAGGGCGACCCGCAATACGCGAGCTATCTCGCGACGTACCAGACGATCACGACCGCGATGATGGCGCAGTCGGGCAGCGACTACACGTATGCAAATACGTCGTGGGGCGAGTACTACTACCTCGTCGCGCTGAACAACCTGAAGGCGCACGGCATGCTCAACGAGGTCTTCAGCGACGCGATGCTCGCGACGCTGCAGCAACGGCTCACCTTCTGCGACATGTTCGGCCCCGATGCAAGCGGCAAGACCAGCACCTGCCCGGCCGCCGGCACGCCGATCGACATTGCGTCGCTCAACACCGCGCAGAATTATTATGCGGTGTCCTACGGAATCGCCGGCCTGCGGCAAAAACTCGGCTGGAGCAATCCGTCGTTCTCGTCGGCGACCGATCCGGCCGTCGCGACGATGGGCGCGCGCGATGCGCTGCTCTATACGGTGACGAACCACATCCGCAACGATTCGTCGGGCGGCTTCTCCGACGAAGCGTCGAACACGCACACGACCTATTACGATCGGGCGCGCTACGACCGCTACAGCACGCTGCTGATCGGCGAAGTGACCGAGCGCACGTTCGAGATGGGCAACGAAGCGAACCTCACGCCGGAACTGAAGGGCTATCTGCGCAAGTCGGTCGATCTGATCCTGCCGCAGCTGAACGCCGACGGCCAGGGCTTCAACTACGGCCGCTCGATCGGCCCGTACGGCGATTCCGCGTTCATGGAGGTGCTGACGGCGGCCGCCAACGCGGGCGTGCTGACCGACCAGGAAAAGCAGGTTGCGTACGCGTTCATCTACCGGGCCGCGCGTCGCTTCGACACGTACTGGTACGACCCGTCGCTGCTGTGGGGTGGTGCTCGATATGGCATCAGCTAAGGCAGCCGGAAACTTGGCGCAAAGCTAATAACGACGGGACTGACGGGCTAATCGACCGCGCGAGCCAGTTTGGCACCGATTGTGCGAAGATCGAGCAAGTCTGAGCAGGTTTTGCACAGAACTTGGCACCATTCGAGCACCCCGTCACTTTTTCCCCATGACGGCCCGATATAGGCGCTCCAATTCATCGTCGCCCAGCTCGATCATCGATCCCTTACCGAACGTGCGCTGCATATAGCCGCGTCGCCAAGTCTCAAGTTCTAGCGCCTTACATCGAGTGTGGATTGCCTTTATCCGCATATTTCGCCAGTCCGGCAGCTTTTTAGGCGCGGACGCCATGCCGAGAAGAATCGCGCGCTGCTTCAGCATGTACTTCAGCGCCTTTTGGAAGCCTTCGGCCGGAATCTCGTGATACGTGTTCACGTTCATGTGCTTGTTGAGTCCGTACATGACGCTCTGCGGTGTCTTCGGCTTCTTTTTAACCTCCGACGCCTTGACGATGTCGTCCCGGAGATCGAGCAGCTGCCGCTTCTGCCCCGCATCGACCACGCCTACGCCAGTCTGCACAACAACTGAAGGAGGTGCGACCTTCTCGATACGGTATATGTTGTGGATGTCGCCGCCCGCCACTTGGCCGGCGCTTCCGCTGACGACAATATTGCGTGCGGGTCTCGTTCCTCGTTGTTTAACTGCGGGTTGCCCTTCGGGTTGCGAGGATTCCACACTCGTTCCGCTGACCATCAATTTCGCAGCTATGTCTCTGATTTTGTTCTTGTCTTCCATCTACACCCCTACATCAGTGGCTTGAAACAAGTTCCATGAGCCGCGCTACATAAGCCGTAGCTTCTGTTTCTGCCTTTTCGATGAGGAAATACTGGTACACCAAGGCACCAAGCTTTCCGCGCGTTTCCGGAGGCAGCTTTAACCGGCGCTCGCCAGCGATCTTTTCCACTGCGGCCAAGGCCATGCCGAGAGTCTCCCCGTTGACCGCGGAGGTGGACGCTCCCAGGTCGGCGACAAGCATCGGTCCCTTGCCCGTTAGAAGCCAGTTAATGTTCAGTCCGTTCTGCGCCAGTCCAGTAAGCAACCTGCTGTTCGGTGCCGTCCGACCGACCTCGTTATCCTGAATTCCGCGCTTCGTTCCGCCGACTAGGTCCGCCAGCCGCTCTTGGGACAGGCGTAAGTGCTCTCGATAAGCACGCAATCTCTCGCCTATTTCGACAGAAATGCGTGTCGCACTTTCAGTCATTCGCTCACCCCAGAAAGCGCGACACGCATGTCGCGCTTTCGCACGCTGCGTCGCACTTCAAAAAAATCAATCAAATCAGCGCGTTACACAAGAGCTGCAGAAAGACGCGCAAAAACGAACGCGCGACACGCAAAATACGTTGAGTGGCACGGTTTTACGTGCTATCGTTCACTCTCATGAGCACGCTAAACATGTCAAAAAAACCAGCCGAGCAGGTTGCCCTGCAAGACTGGCATCGCGCCGACATCAAGGCGGCGCTGGAAAAGGCCGGATGGTCGCTACGGCGACTGTCAATGGCCTACGGGTACGCGCCCGGCGCGTTGAAAAATGCGCTCGACGTACCCTGGCCGAAGGCCGAATCGATCATCGCAGCGACGATCGGCGTACCTCGTCACCTCATTTGGCCGAGCCGCTATCACATCGACGGCACTGCCCGTAGCGGGCGCGGTGAGCGCGGTTTCGGCCGACGCAAACCGGCCGCGTCAACCGAAGGTAAGTCTATCACCCGACCTGATCTGTGCAACGTCAATTGCACGGGAGGCGCTTGACATGTCGGCACGCAAAACCACCCGAAGAACCACTTCCACGCAGATGGAACTCAGCTTTTTTGACGTTCCGCCGACACCGCGCCCCGAAGCCGGCGGTCTCGACGTCGCACTTGCTGTACGCGAGACGCTCGCAGACATGCTCGGCACCGTGTCCAGCCGCGGTATCGACCGTCACGAGGTGGCAGCACAAATCTCCCGTCTGTCCAATTACGAAACAACGAAGAACATGCTCGATCGCTACTGTGCGCCGAGCGCCGAAGGCTGGCGCTTTCCAGCCGAGGCTATCCCAGCACTGACAGTCGCGACCGGTGACTACCGGATGCTCGAAATGCTCGCCGACCGCTGCGGCTGCCGCGTGTATCGCGGCGAGGAAGCCATGCTCGCGGAGATCGGCGCGCTGACGCTGCAAGAGCGTTCGGTGAAAGCTCGCTTAGGGGAGCTTCGCAAAAACGTGCCTGACACCGTCATGGACCGACTTGTCGATGAAGTCGTTCGCCGTCTTGGAGGTCGTGCGCAATGATCGACTTTGATGTGATTGCAGGTGCGCTGACTATCACGAAACGCTCGGCTGAGCGCCGCGCCAGTCGCGAAAATTGGCCCTTCGAGTTGGAAGCCGTGCGCGGTGGCCAGCGCAAGCTGTTCGACCTGGCGAACCTGCCGACCGACGTGCGCAAGGCCGTCGAGCGGTATCGGGAAATCAAGGCGCGCGGCGACGCGGCTGGCCGCACGCTCAAGATGATCGAACAGGTTCGCGCTGGTGCCGAGGCCGAGCGCGTCTCGAAACACCAACGCGCGCAGGAGAGCCTCAAGAAGCTGACGGCCGAGTTGCCGGCAGGGGTACAGGCGCGGTTCGACGCGCGCTACGAGATCGTGAAGAGTTGGGAAACATGGTTCGTCACGGTGCAACCGATGAGCCGCCGCGTGTCCTGGCCGACCTACACGAAGGCATACAACCTGAAGGAAATCGAGGTTGCGGCCGCTGTCCGGTCGACGATCCCGTCGATCTCGCCGCGCTCGCTGCAACGGTGGGTGCTCGAATACGAGCGCGTCGGCCTCGCGGGCTTGATCGACGAGAAGGACGGTCGCCATCAGCGCGACGTGAACGTGTTCACGAAGCAACCCGAGCTGGAAAAAACAGCGCTCGCGCTGCTCATCGACCGCCCGAATCTCGGTATCCAGCACCTCGTCAATTTGCTGAACCAGGCATCGGTCGATGATGACACCGGTGAAATCCTGTTCGCAGCGCCGTCCTACGATGCGACGTATCGGTTCGTGACGGCATGGCGGCGTAAGCATGACGGCCTGTTCACGGCGGCGACCAATCCCGACGAGTGGAAAAACAAGTATATGACCGCATTCGGTGACGCGTCGGCCGACGTCGAGCGCCTGAATCAGCGGTGGGAAATGGATGCCACGCCGGCCGACTGGATGCTGACCGACGAAGACGGCGTCGAGCGCCGCTACTCCGCGTCCGTCGTGATCGACGTGTACAGCCGGCGCAAGCTGGTTGTGCTCGCCCCGACGCCGAAGACCGAGACGCACAAGTATGCGCTGCGCCTTGCCTTGCTGTTGTGGGGTGTCCCGGAAGAAGTCGTTACCGACAACGGCCAGGACTACAAGAGCCGCGACTTCATCGAAACGCTTGCCGCGCTCGGCATCGCGCATTACGTGACGGCCCCGTTCTCGCCGTGGCAGAAGCCGCACGTCGAGCGCGGCATCCAGACGATGCTGCACTCGATCCTGGAAGGGCTGTCCGCATTCATCGGACATAGCGTCGCCGAGCGTAGCGCGATCGAAGCACGCCGCGCGTTTTCCGAACGCCTGTTCAAGAAAGGCGAAGCCGTCACGCTCGCGATGCCGGCATCCGAGCTGCGCTCGCTCATCGAACAATGGATCAAGGGCGTCTATGAACACGCCCATCACGAAGGCATCGGCATGACTCCCTATCAGCGGGCATCGAGCTATACCGGCCCCGTGCATCGCATCGAGGACGAACGTGCTCTCGACGTGCTGCTGGCACCGCCGGCCGGCAAGGGCCGATATACCGTCACGAAGAAGGGCCTGCGCATCGATAACGCGCAATTCATCGCCCCGGAACTGGCGCTCTACGTCGGCAAGGATGTCGCGGTACGCATTACGCCCGATCTCGGTGAAGTCGTTGTCTATCACGAAGGCGAATTCGTGTGTGTGGCGCGCAATCCGGAGCGTACTGGTGTGTCGCGCGCCGAAATCGCCGTGCTGGCGCGCCGCAAGCAACGCGAGCATGTGAAGCAACAAATGCACGCTATCAAAGGCACGAAGGTCGATACGGATCGTCTCGTGCGCGATCTGGTGGCCAACAAGGCGGCGCAGGCCGGCAAGCTCACCTCGCTGCCGACACGGACCGCCACGCATACAACCGATGGCCTCAAGGCGGCAGGTATAGCAGCGCGCGCACTCGATGGTGTCGTGCCGAAGGCTGACATCCCGGCCGACTTGCAGCGAATCATCGACGCGCGACAAACCGCAAGCCAGGCGCAGCCCGCGCCCGAGAGCAACGTGAAGAAGATTCGGCCAGTCCCGGAAACACCTGAGCTGCGGTTCCGCAAATGGCAGGAACTCGACCAACTCGTGGCGGCTGGCGGCACGATCGACGATCCGATTCTGACGCGCTGGTACGGTCAGTATCCGCAGACCCCTGAATTCGCAATTGCTATGCGAAAACACCGCCAGGCATCAAGCCCGGCAGTGCCCGGCACAGCCACGGTCGCCACCGTGACACGTGCTTTCAACTAACCCCTTGACGAGAGGCATTGTCATTATGGTGAAAACCACCCCTGCAATCAATCGCCCGGCCGGCGGCATCGCGCCGATCGCGACACTGGACCTTGTGGCGGCGACCATCGAGCGACTGAATCAGCGTCGCGGTGGCGTGCCGGGCATCGGTGTCCTGCATGGCCCGGCCGGATGGGGCAAGACCTTCGCGACGAACTCGATCGCGGTGGAATCGCGCGCCTACTACGTACAGATGCGCAGCGCGTGGAGTGCGAAAGTGATGCTAGAAAAAATTCTCTACGAGATGGGTGTGAAGCACGGCCGCGCGACCAAGTCCGGCCTGCTCGATCTGGTCTGCGAGCAATTGTCGGCCTCGCGGCGCACACTGATTATCGACGAGTTCGACTATTGCGCGAAATCCGACGCCCTCATCGAGCTGACGCGAGACATCTACGAGGGTTCGCAGGGATCGCTGCTGTTGGTCGGCGAAGAACTGCTGCCGAAGAAGCTGGAACAGTGGGAGCGCTTCCATTCACGCGTGCTGACCTGGGCACCGGCGCAGCCGGTCAGCGTCAGCGACGCCAGCAAGCTCACCTCGATCTACGCCCCCGATCTCGCGATTGCCGACGATGTGCTGTCGCACCTGGTCGAACTGTCTCGCGGCTCCGTGCGGCGCGTATGCGTGAATCTCGTTTCGATCCACGAGCACTGCATGACGCGCGGCATGGCCGACTTCGAGCGCTCGGACCTCGATTCCATTGCCCTCTACACCGGCCGCGCGCCTGAGCGGAGGGTGTAATGGACGTGAGCCTGAGTATCGATGGCCTTCGTGACGCACGGATTTTTACCGTGAACGATCAAGGTGAAGAGATCAATTCCGACATCGCAGACTCCGGCGACATTGGGATTACATGCCGCGAAGGTGACGGCTTTGCGTTGCTGACCGTCTATTTCAACGGACTCACCTGCAACGGCGGTCAACGACTCGCCGATCTTTTCCTTAATCGCCGCGAAATGCTGGTCCTCGCGCGCGCACTTCAATCTGCTGCGGAGGCGGTGAGCGACGTTGATCCGCGAATGGAGGATTCTCGTGGCGCGTAAGCCGATCAACCTCGAAATGATGGGCGGCAAGAACCCTCGCCAACGCATCTGGGAAGCGATTCGCAATGCGCGCGATGCCTTCCAGCAACGCGAGATTGCGATCGCCTCCCGTACCGAGATCAGTGCCGTCCAGGACTACATGAAGGGATTGCTCAAAGGCGGCTATGTCGAGGTCGAACAGGAGGAGCGACTCGGAGGCGCGGCGGTGCGTCGTACGTATCGACTTGTGCGTGACAACGGCGTTGAGGCACCGCGTCTGACCCGCAACGGGGGGGAAGTCGTACAGGGTTCGATCAATGAGGCGATGTGGTCGACGATGCGTCGGGTGTTCGTCGCGAAGGACTTCAATCACGTCGAACTTGCGGCATTTGCCAGCACGGCGTCTCGCCCGATTTCGGAGGCAACCGCCGCGACCTATGTCGGCAAGCTTGCAGCGGCCGGCTATCTCGAATGCATTGCTCCCGCGAACAAGCACTCGCGGCGCGCCGCGCCGGCTCGTTACCGGTTGCGTAAGGACATGGAGTCCGGGCCGAAAGCGCCTCTTGTTCAGCGAACGAAGGTCGTTTTCGATCCGAACTGGAACCGCGTCATGTGGATGGAGCATCAGGAGATCGCCGATGAGTAAGCCCGCCTACATGCAAGAAGACTGGTTCGTGAACGGGCTGATGCGCGAGGTCCGTGCAATCAATGTCACCCAGGTCGCGGCGCGGATGGGCGTTGCGCGCAAAACGCTTTCCATCTTCGTCAACGGCAGTGGTGCCTACGGCACCGGCAAAGCGAAGCCCGACCGGATCAGAGCGCGTTACCACGCAGCATTCGGACGCGTTGTCTGTCCGTTCAGCCACGCCGAGGTGGACGGCGAACATTGTCGTGAGTATGCCTTGCAGAAGGCCCCGATCCACAATCCGATCAAGCTTGAGCACTGGCGCACATGCCAAACCTGCCCGCATCGCCCCGTTAAAGGAGAGTCCAATTGACACCGAATTTTAACGCCCTCAATCCGGAAGTGCCGCCAATCAATCAACTGATGCAGCTCACGGCGCTGCGCCTTGCGGCAACGATCGGAACGCTCACCGAAAAGGGCTTCACCGTGATCGGGATCGAGTTCTCGAACGGCTCGAAACCGACGATCCAGGTGCAGAACTGCACGGCATGCGCCGACATGGTCGAGAAAGGTGAAGCCACGTACTACCGCACGGGTGGTTCCGGGGTATCGCGCTACCGTACCGGCCAGTTCAAGGTCGGCGAAATTCGCGTGCTGTGGACGGAGCGAGGACACTGACAATCACGCCATCGTCACCGGTTCGAATCGAATAATCACATTAGGACTCCTATAGTGAAACTTCACGTGTTTACCTACTCCGAACAAGCGGCTCGTGCCCGCCGAATCAAGGTCGATGGCGAGCGCATCGATTTTCCGCAGTATCCGACTGAGCTGTTTGCAGCACACGCCAATCCGGTTGCAACTACGTCCGGCGAGCCTGCATTTGTCGTGACGCATGTCGGCACCGGGTTTCGTATCGCAGGCGGCAAGACCCAAGCGACCGCAATCGCGTCAGCAAGACGCCTGATCAGCGAGAAGTCCGCAGAAGAGTTTTGGCAGGGAGTTGCCGCAGCCCGAAAACTCATCAAGGCAGCCCAAACCCTCACATAACAGGAGCGACAAAACCATGACAATCCATGTCACCCAAGGCCCGACGCTGGCCAATCCGGATGCGTTCGACAGTGTGCGGGAACTGCGTCGTGAATTGCATCGCGCGAACAATTCCCTGCTCGACTATTCTGCCGCCCTTGAACACCGCGATGCAATCGGTCGCGACTGCGCAGGCTTGATCAATCGCGTGCTGTTGCAGCACATCGTCGGTGACTTCCGTGGCGTGGCCGCGATTCTCGACGCACAGCTAGAAGCCAGTCCGCGTCTTCGCGAGTCTCTCGAAGAGGTGCGCGAGTCGAAGGAGCTGCGCCAGCACGAGCAATGGCGTGCGGCCCACGCGGGTGCCTCGGACCGGATGCCCTCCTATAACGCTGGCGCACACGATCCCTGGGCCATGTCTGTCGACGAGCTGCGTGCCGCCGTCGACACAATGAACCGCGCCGGCATCCGGCTTTTCTCGACGCTTGATTCACTCGAAGCCGTGCTGCGCGACCTCACCCGTGAAGTGTCCGTGATCGTCGTCGCACACGCCAAGGGTAGCCCGGACGATGTAGTCAAGGCCGTGAGCGAGTTCGTCGCAAAACGCGTTGTCAATAAAGACGACAGGCCGATCAAATTTCACTAAACCACACCTACGCAATAGAGGAACACGTCATGACAAATCAAGCCATCCCGGCCGGCTATGTGCAGGACGCACGGGGCCGCCTCGTTCCTGCATCGCTCGTTGCGCCGATCGACCAGCTCCGCGATCAGACGGTCACGTCGCTGGTCGCTGATGCGAAGCGCCTCCAATCGGAGTTGGCCGAATTCAAGGCACGGGCATTTGGCGACATCGCTGCGTTCGTCGAGGCCAGCCACGAGCAATATGGCGTCAAGGTCGGCGGTGCCAAGGGCAACATTTCGTTGATCACCTTCGACGGTCGCTACAAGATCGTGCGCCAAATCGCGGAGCGCATCCAGTTCGACGAGCGCCTTCAAGCGGCGAAGGAACTGATCGACGAATGTCTGCGCGAGTGGACCGAAGGTAGCAACGACAAGATCAAGGTGCTGATCAACGAAGCGTTCCAGGTCGACAAGGAAGGCAACGTGAACACCGGCCGCATTCTCGCGCTGCGTCGCCTTGCGATCGACGATCCGAAGTGGACCAAGGCAATGCGGGCGATCGTCGACAGCATCCGAGTGACAGGTAGCAAGCCCTATATCCGGCTGTACGAGCGCGTCGAAGATACGGAGGAGTACCGCGCGATCAGTCTCGATCTCGCGGCTATCTGAGAGGACATCGTTATGCCCACCGAACTCGACAGTGCCGTTCTACATTTCGTCTCGTCGTCATACCAGCCGATCATCACGATCGCCGACGACGGCAGCGTGATGATTGCCGATCACCTTACCGTCGACGAAGCGGCTCGCGAATTATGGAGCGCAGTGCTGCGGCTCAACCCGTTGCTGCCGCGCCCCGTGCCAGCAGCACGGATCGGAGACGAAGCATGCCGCCACATCAGGGCAATAGTGCACGCGACCGAGATTTGGAGCGGAGGTGCCAGGCTGGCAGTCGCAACCTCGTACGCCATTGCCAACGAAATCGCCGAGGCGTTGAATGGCCGTTCAACGGCAACCCGAGCCGAACCGGCGATGGCTGAAGCATTGCTTGAATTTGCCGAGGCCATCGCGAACGACCCTGACGAACATACAGAAACTCGGGCACGTGCACGGGAAGCAATTGAAGCCGCTCGCGCATCTGTGGCGAAACCGGTCTAGGGAGGAACCATGTCAAAACTCGCGCGAGAAGACATTGAGAAGATCGACACGGAGCTGTCGTTCCCATATGGCTGTGTCGTGCTTCGTTGCGACGGGTACACGGTGACGATTGAAGTGCAGCGGACGAAACCACGTCGATACGATTTGATGGTCTTTGTGAATGGCTGGTTTCGAGGAAGCTATCTGAAGGAGGATGCGCCTGAGCATCGGTTCTATCGGCCCGTGAAGATCAGCGCCTATAAGCCCTCCGAACGCGCGCGCATCGAGAAGCAATTCGGGAAGCGTAACGCACGCAAGTACTTTCCCAATTTGGACAAAACCGTAACGATTTTCGCGATGACGTGGAATTCACCGGGGTCCATGCTTCGCCATTTTGCGCGCGTCTGCGAATCGGTCGCATTGGTTTCGGTTGGCGTGGCGGTCAATACGTCGGTCGAGACCACAGGTTCGGAGGCGGCACATGTCTGACTTCGTCGTCATCCTGGCCGGGATCGTGTTCCTGGTGTGTCTCTGCCGCAAGGAACTGCGGCGCTGGTGGAGGTCGTGATGCTGATCGCGAAAACAACGGTAGCGAAAATCCACATCGCAAAGCAGCAGCTCGCGATGACCGATGACGAATACCGCACGGTGCTGCGCAGCGTCGCCGGCGTCGGCTCGTCGAAAGACCTGACGCCGGAAGGCGCGCACAAGCTGCTAAAGCACTTCGAGCGCTGCGGTTTCAAGCCGAAGCGCGATGCTGGTCGCCGGCCGAACGTTGCACGGCCGCGCGCGGCTCAAATCCGCAAGATCGAAGCGCTGCTCGCCGAGGCGAACCTGCCCTGGGATTACATCGGAGGCATGGTGAAGCGAATCTGCAAGGTCGACGCAATCGAGTTCTGCGATGACGTGATGCTCGGCAAGTTGATCGCCGCCCTCCAATACGATGCGAAGCGGAGGTCGGCATGAATTTTCAGGGTGTTGAACACCTGCTGCCAGACGTCGTGAAAACGATGATTAAGCTGATCGGCTGGCCAGCTACGATCCGCTTGATCGAGCAGCTCGGCGGCACGAATTTCCCGATCGCAATGCGTCGATCGCGTCGCGGCGAGATCCGCTACGAGGCGCTGGCCGAAATCGTCGGCACTGACGCGGCGGATCTGCTGACGACGCACTTTGGCGGCGATGTCCTGTGTGTTCCGCTGTGTAAGGTCGCGATTCGGGAACTGCAACACCGCAGCATTCGAGCCGAGTTCGACGCACTGACGCGCGAGCATCCCGCGAACCATGCGGCGACACAGCTCGCTCGTCGGCACCGAATGACCGAACGACACATTTGGCGTATTCTCAAGCGCTCCGACACGTCTGAGAGCGCATCGCCCCAGGCGGAGTTGTTCTAGTTGCTCCCTGATCCACCGAAGCCCCGCGATGCGGGGCTTTTTATTTTGTACCTACTGTCCTAGCGCGGGTGGTCCACCAGCGCCGCAGCATCAACAATGCGGTCATCATTCCAGATACCGAGGGTATTGATGGCACGCATTACGGCGAGCGCGGCGGGCGGACAAAACGTCGTCGCATTTCTCGACATGCTCGCCGCGAGCGAGATCGATGCATGGACGCGTCGGAACAGCGACGACGGCTATAACGTACTGGTCGGCTCGCACGGGCCGATCACCAAGAAGAGCAGCGCGCGCGGTACTTACATCATCCCGGCCCGACTGCTTACGTTCCCCTCCTACGCGAAGCACCCGGGCATCCTCAATACGGAGCTGAATTCGACGGCCGCCGGTCGCTATCAGCTCCTGTCGCGCTACTACGCGCCCTACGCGAGTTTGCTCAAGCTCGACGACTTCAGCCCGGTTTCCCAGGACATGATCGCGATCCAGCAGATTCGGGAGCGCCGCGCGCTGCCGCTGATTGCTGCCGGCCGGCTCGTGGCTGCGATCAAGGCGTGTTCGAATATTTGGGCGTCGCTTCCCGGTAACGACTACGGCCAGCACCAAAACGAGCTGACGATGCTCACGGCAGCATATCGCGCGGCCGGCGGTGTCGTTGCGATCGCCTGATCAGGAGCGGCGATGTCACTCAGCGATCTGATCACCGGCCACGACGGCAAGCTTTCGCACGCGAAGCTCTGGCCGAACATCGCGTCGGCTGTCGCAACTCTCATGTTCATCTACCAGGGATACAGGAATCAGCTCACGTTCGATACGTGGCTGATCTACCTCGGCTGCGTCGGCGGTTACTCGGCCGTTATCCAGGCACTCGCCGCATGGCGCGGCCGTCCCTCCAAGGAGGCTGTAAATGACGGAAGCAATCAGTAAATGCGCAAAGGTGCTCGCGAGCATCGTCGTCGCAACACTGGTCGCGTTTGCCTTCACGAGAACCTACCAGCACGGCTACAGCGTTGCAGCCGCACGTGGTGACAAGGCACTGGCCGACTACCGCGCCTCCGTCGAGCACGCGTCGGCTTCGGCCGCGAGCGATGCCTTCGGCCGGTACGCGGCTGACGTGGCACGCGCATCGGCCGCGGAATCGGGCTATCTCGTCGTGCAATCCGCCGCCACACAAACCACAGCTGCACTGAAGGAGCGAATTGACCATGTCACGCAACCTCGCCGTAGCCCGCCGGTTCCCGGCGCGAAAAATTATGCACCTGTCGTTGGTTGCGTGTTCAGCCGTGGCTTTGTCCGCGTGTGGAACCACGCAGCAGGCATCGCCGACGCTGGTGA
>NZ_LOSX01000048.1:0-556 GCF_001521985.1 Burkholderia sp. RF4-BP95
GAGATGGATCGACCATCGTTCCGGTGCGCGACGCAACTGTCCGACCCGCTCGTCAATCGATGGTTTGCGCACATCGTTGCGGTGGCCGACGCATTCGCGATCAACACGCAGGTACGACTGGCGATGTGGCTCGCGCACATGGGACACGAATCGAGGGGTTTTACGTCGCTGGTTGAGTCGTTCAATTACCGGATCGATGCGCTGGCGATCTTCTCGCGGATTCCAGCCGCGATGCACGCACGACTTGAGCGTCACCCCCGGCGAAACGATCGTGGCGGTCCAACGGCAAATCGCGATCCTGGCCTACGGCGGGCGCTTCGGTAACGGCGGTGTCGTGTCGGGTGATGGCTGGCGCTATCGCGGGCACGGCCTGAACCTGAAACAGATCACATCCAAGGACAACTACCGCGCGTGCTGCACCGCGCTTGGACTAGATCTCGTGTCTCACCCGGAATGGCTCGAACGGGATGGGCTCGCGGCCCGCTCAGCGGGGTAGCTCTGACAGTCGCACGGCTGTAATGAACTGGTGGATGCCGGAGATTTTGCGGGTACCCCC